>JALZID010000217.1 GCA_030860485.1 Pseudomonadota bacterium
CCGTATCCTTTGCCTGCCGATGATATAAAAACGCGCCCTGCCACAGGACCTTGTTGAGACCCAGCACCTGGGGGCTGTGGGGATCCTCCCTGGTCTCGCACTTGGCATGGTGCTTCCGATGGACGGCCACCCACTCTTTCGTGTTCATGGCCGTTGTCAACCAGAGCCAAAAGCGGAAGAAATGACTGGCCATCGGGTGTAGTTCGAGGGCTCTATGGGCCTGGTGGCGATGAAGGAAGATGGTCACGCTGGCAATGGTGACATGAGTCAGAAGCAAGGCCGCTATGATGTAGCCCCACAGTGACAGATCCAATAATCCGTGTAGCATAGGAGTGATAACCTCTCTGTGTTCGTCGATCTTAACCGCCTGTCCCGGCGCTCACGCAACGCTTCATGATATGTGCCGCAATGGTTTCATCGTATGAGCAATACGATGTTGGTTCGGTGCCTGCTGCGGGTAACCAGGACTTGAAGATAGCGGTAACTGACTTCATGGTCTGTACGCTATCGCACATAACGGGGGCCTCGGCGAGCGTGGTTTGATCCGGCACCCCGAGGCCGAAGAGCAGGTGCGGTACCGACGATGGACGCCGCGCCCAGGATGGCGTACACGCCCCGGTTGGCCGGCCGCGCGGATCTCGCGCCGGATATCACGAAAACGCCTGCGCCGGACTTCGCCTACTGGCGCTAGCTAGGTAGGCAGCCGCTACGTCACCGGCGTCTGCACCCGGCCCGATGTCGAGAAATGCCGCCGAGCATCTCGGCCGTCAGGTACTCGGCCCCCGGCATCATCGGGGCCGCCGAGGCGAGCGCCTCGAGGTTTTCCTCCGACGGCCGGCCTTCTCGGCCGAGCAGGCCAAGTCCGGTGCCACGGTCGAGGAATTCCTCAAGCGCCTGCACCCGGCCTGGAACGTCGTTGGGCAGGTGCGCTACCACCTCGCCGAGAACCGCAAGGACGAAGAGGCGCCCTTCGCTTTCGTCGCCACCTACACGAGCTGGCTCTCGGCGCACGGCCAGGCCCAGCACCAGCCCCTGGGCCAGGTGCTCCGCGAGTACGCGGGCCAGGCCAACAAGGAGCGCTCCTCGCGCTCCTCTTGCCGGTCCAGCGCGCCGCGGAACGCTGCCCTGGCTCAAGCAGATGGCGAGGGGGGTGGCCCTGGAACGTTGGATGGGAGAACGGGTGGGGGTCCGGCAGCTCGTGCGCGCGAGTCGGGACACGTAGCGATGTGGGGCCGAGCGGCTCCCCGGAATGCCGGGCGCCGCCGTGATCGACCCGACCTGCTGGACCAGGCCAGGAACGGGGACCTCAGGTTTCATGTCGAGGCCAGTTTCCTTCTGTATGTGGGCTAGCGTACAGACACCTCTCTTTCGGTCCTGTAGCTTACACCACTTGGAGTGCCCCGGTTGAGCCGGGGCGCGACCACAACCAACCATTTTGAACGGGAGGACGGACATGAACTGGGATCAAGTCAAAGGTAATTGGAAGCAGCTGAAGGGCAAGGCCTAGCAAGTGTGGGGTGACTTTACCGATGATGAGCTCGACGTCATCGAAGGGAAGCGCGAGGAGCTCGTCGGCCGGCTGCAGAGCAAGTATGGCTATACGAAGGAAAAGGCCGAGGAGGAGGCAGACAGACTGGGTCCAAAAGCTGTGATTGGGTAAGCCTCCTAGGAGGCGTCAAGCTCGAGTGCTCTCCGAGGCCGTCGGTGCGGCCTTCGGAGACCCTTAGGGCGCTCCAGGACCCCACAGGTGAGCGGGCCCGGGATCAATGTGGACCCCTTCAAGGGAACGGTGCAGCTCAGCGGGTTTGCGAATAGCTCAGCGGAATTGCGACGTGCCGAGGCCGTGGCCGGTGTCGAGGCGGTGAGAAGCGATATTGGCCTTAAATAAAGGTCATCGACATTCAAGTGCTTGTATAACTGGAGCGGATCGATTCGTCCCGTCGGGCTACGGTATTCCCGAGCGAGTAGGCGCGATTCGAGAAGCGGTATTTGACCAGGAGGTAGGTAATGGCTATGACAACAGGTGAGACGTATCGTTGTACGAACCCGAATTGCGGGTGCGAAATGAAGGTCACGCAGAGCTCGAAGGCAGGCGGGGGCGGTGAGGCGCCTCCGCGCTGTTGTTGCGGCACAGAGATGAAAAAGGCCTCATAGAGGAGGAGATCATGACGATAGGCATTGGATAGACGATAGGCATTGGATACTGGAGACGCCTCTGGCAAGGGCTCCGCTCGATGAAGCACCCCACGCCGATGAAGTTACAGGAAGGGAAGATCGGTTATATCCTGTTGTGGCTCCTGGGTGTGCCCATCCCGATCCTGCTCGTCATCTTCCTCCTGCGCGGCTGCGATTGATCAAGGGGGGCAGACGTGGCGACAGGAGTAGCGCTGAGGCAATGGATTGCCGAGCCTGTCCCAGATAGAGATCGTTGTACAGTGTTGATGATCAAACAGAGACGAGTGATTGAGTGAGGAGAAAGGTGATGGAATTAGGAACGATACTGCTAATCGTGTTGATCGTGCTCTTAATCGGCGCCGTGCCAACCTGGCCGCATAGCAGCGGATGGGGGTATGGCCCAAGCGGAATATTGGGCACGGTGTTGCTCATCGTGCTCATCTTACTTCTTTTGGGCAGGATCTAGCGCCAGCGGGGCTCGAGCGGCGCCGCTCGAGCTCACTCCGGCCTAAGCCCCTTCCCGCTCAGCGCTCACGTTGCGGGGCTCTTATGCCGCATTACCACTATCTGATCGTCGGGGGTGGGATGACCGCCGACGCCGTGATCCGCGGGATCCGTGGGGCCGACAGCGATGGCTCAATCGGGCTCGCCGGTGCGGAGACCGAGCGGCCCTACAACCGCTCCCCGCTCAGCAAGGGCCTATGGAAGGGCAAAGCGATGGACAGCATCTGGCGCGGCACCGACGCCACCGACGCGGCGCTGCACGTGGGGCGCACGGTCGTGCAATCTGGATCCTCCGAACCGAAGGGTGGTCGACAAATAATAACCTGGACTAACAGGTCCTTCGGGAAAGGCGCTCTATGGAGAAAACGGTGCAGAAACTGGGAACAATTTATGGCACGTTTAACATCCGCCTGCGATAGCTTGTTCGTTCAATGGCGAAGGCTTTTTATATTTAGTGGCGATTCTGGAGCCGCGCCACTCGCCAAACGAGCCGCGCCTTCATTTCAACACTACGGCAATACACGCGCACGAATGTGACCTTAAATAAGGAGGCCTTCCCAATGAACGTACCTATCGTAAATGGCGACGACGGCCTCGGCCATCCGATAGATGTGCCCGTACATGCTATAGAACACCACCTGTATCTTGTTTGCCATGGAAGTTCTCCCCCGATAGTCAGTCGAATGTCGATCAGCGGCTGGTGATCCTCGGCCCGCAAAAGCGCCGCGTCAATACGCCACGGTGAACCGCTGGCGGATCTGATGGGGCTGGAAGCTCGTCAATCATCGCCACCGCGTAATCCTCCACCGAAATCCGGCTTTCGCCCTGGGCGTCGGTGACCAGCCGGTCCGACCCCCGTGCGGTACTTGCCGGTGCGCTCGCCAGGCGCAATCAGCGCGGCGGGGCTCAAGTAGGTCCAGTCGAGATCGGCCGTGCGGCAAGTGCTTCTCCAGCGATACGGCGGCCGATCATGCCGCCCGCCCCGAACAGTGGGATTTTCATGGTGACCTCCTGATGCGCAAATGATCAACAGCCCAAAACCGGAGTCTGTCCATGCTTCCTCAAACAAAGTCATCACTCTGTTCCAACTATCTTCCAAACTTTATCGCCATCGGTCATCCACGCATGGTTTCGGCTGCTCGCCCCGTTCCTGGGCGAGGGTCGGGTAGTCGGTATACCCTTTGGCACCGCCACCATAGTAGGTGGACGGATCGTCGGCATTGAGGGAGGCGCGCGAGCGAAACCGCTCCGGCAGGTCCGGATTGGCTATAAACTTGCGCCCGAAGGCGATCACATCCGCCTTGCCCTGCTCGAGCCAGGCCTCGGCGGTGTCCCGGTCGAAGCCACCGGCCAGGACGAGCGTGCCGCGGTATTTTTCACGGAGGAGATCGAGCATCCGAGTCGCTCGCGGATCGGGCTCGGTCCCTTGCTCGATCGCGGCGACGGCCGGGTTGACGAGGTGCAGGTAAGCGAGCCGGTAGTCGCTGAGCTTCTTCGCGATGTAGCTAAAGGTCGTTTCCGGGTCGTCGTCGCTTATGTCGTTGAAGGTGCCGAGGGGCGATAGCCTTACGCCGACGCGGTCCGCGTCCCAGACCCCGCTGACCGCCTCGACCACTTCTATCAGCAGCCGCGCCCGGTTCTCGATGGCGCCGCCATAGCGATCGGCGCGCTGGTTAGTGCTGGCGTTGATGAATTGGTCGAGCAGATAGCCGTTGGCAGCGTGGATCTCGACGCCGTCGAAGCCGGCGCTCGACGCATTTTTCGCCCCGCGCACGTACTGTCGGAGGATGTAAGGCATCTCCTCGATCTGCAAGGCCCGCGGGGGTCACGAAGGGGACCAGCTCGCTCTCGCCCTTGTCGTTCTCGATAAACGCTTGGCCCGCTGGCTTGATGGCCGAGGGCGCGACCGGGAGCATGCCGTCGGGCTGCAAGCAAGGATGGGAGACGCGCCCGACGTGCCAGAGCTGCAGGAAGATCAGACCGCCGGCCTGGTGCACCGCGTGGGTTGCCTCGCTAACGATGAGAGCGGCCGAAGCTCGTTGCGCGTAGTAGCAGGCGTTGAGAGGAGAGGGAACATTGCCCGGCTGGCGGGCACGCGAGCGCGTGAGCGGTGCCATGACCATGCGGTGGGGCAGGTGGTAGCACCCCAGCTCGACGGGATGAAACCGCCGTTCCGCGGGCATGTGCCGCGCAGTGACGGCCGGCGCGATGGCTGGCGTGGACATGACGCTCTCCTCTCTCCTCCGATCAGAATGAGCGGTTCGACGGTCTTGTCAATCTAAAAGCCGACATTCGTTAGCTCCTGGTTGCAGCGAGCCCCCGGATCCGGTCCGACTCGTACACGTGGACCCCGCGGGCGGCGTCCTTGGCGATGCGGATCATCGCCGCCGCGACTGCCCGCGCCGCGATCGGTCGGTACCTGCCGAGCGGGCCGACGAACATGAACCCGAGCGCCTGTCCCGCGAGGATCGCGAGCCGCTCTCCGGGCCGGCTCTCCCGGCGCTCGCCGAGGAGCAGCGAGGGCCGGAAGATGTGCACGCCATCGAACGGCAGCTCCCGAACCGCTTCCTCCACCTCGCCCTTCACCCGGTTGTAGAACACCCTCGATCGGCTATTCGCGCCCAGTGCGCTCACCAGGAGGAACTGGCCGGCGCGGTGCCGGGAGGCGAGCTGCGCGAGCTCATGGACGTAAGTGAAGTCCACCCTGCGGAACGCCGCCTCTGAGCCCGCGCGCTTCATGGTGGTGCCCAGACAGCAGAAGACATCGTCGACCCTCGGGACGTCACCGAGCTCCGCGAGCCGGTCGAAGTCCACCACCCGCTGCACCAACTTGCGGTGCGTGGTTCCGATCTCCCGCCGGCCAAGCACGGCCACCTGCTCCCAGGCGTCGTCTTGGAGCAGCAGATCGAGGCAGTGACCGCCCACGAGCCCGGTCGCGCCGGCGAGGAGCGCGGTGCGTCTGCTCGGTGTGACCATGCTTACGCTTCGAGCTTAGCGTCCATCGTGATTTTCGCATTCAGGACCTTCGAGACCGGACACCCTGCCTTGGCATTATTCGCCGCCGTCTCAAATGCCTGCTGATCAGCTCCCGGTATTTTCGCCGTCACTTCCAGATGGACAGCCGTAATGGTGAATCCCTCCTCCGTCTTATCCAGAGTCACACTGGCCGTGGTGTGGATACTTTCGGCTGTCATGCCGGCATCTCCCAACTGACCAGAGAGGGCCATCGAGAAACAGCCCGCATGCGCGGCGGCAATCAACTCTTCCGGATTGGTGCCTATCCCCTGCTCGAAGCGGGTGCTGAAGGAGTACTGAGTGTCTGACAAAATACCACTATCGGTCGAAATTGTGCCTTTCCCGTCCCTGAGACCACCCTTCCATACTGCTTAAGCTTTACGTTTCATTATTCCTCCTGCTATCAATCGTTACTTCGTGAAAAAGCAATAGCCATTACATCGGCGAACCAGCGCTCAGTTGTTGCAAGACCGCTTTCGCTCCGGAGTCGGACGACGCGGGATTCTGACCTGTAATCAAGTTGCCATCGGTCACAGTATAGGGCTTCCAGTCC
>JALZID010000218.1 GCA_030860485.1 Pseudomonadota bacterium
GCTCGGAGACTGCCGCAGGGACATCGAGGAACACGGTCCCGTAATCCCCTTCATCGGCGTCGGCGAACGCATAGTCGAACTCGATAAAGCTCGCGCCGGCTGGGATATCGACATCGAAGCTGATGGAACTCGAAGAGGCCGTCTCAGGACAGGCGATCTCCCCATTCACAAACTCGCAACCGGCCGGCAGAGGATTCTCCAGACCCAACGGCGTCGTGCGGATCACGTCGACGACCGTGGTAGCGGTCGAGACCGAGTTGTTCCCCGCATTCGGATCGGTCTCGTTCGCCTCGACCGAGGCCTGATTGGTGATCGTGCCCGGCGCCGTAGGGGTGACGCTGACGGTCACGGTGACCTGGGCGCCGCTTGCGATCCTGCCGAGGTTGCAACCTACAGGGTCAGTGCCGCCGCAAGAGCCTTGAGTCGTCGTGACCGCCCCGGGCGTGACGCCCGCGGGCAGATCATCGGTGAGCGTGACGCCCGTGGCGCTCCCCGGTCCGTTGTTCCGGATCACGAGGGTATAGCTGAGCTGCTGGCCGGTGGTCACCGCGCCGGGCGCATCGGTATCGGTCGCTGTTGTAAGGGCAAGGTCTGCCGAGCGTGGGCGTGGCGGCGCCTGCGGTGGGGCCGGCGGTGGCGATGGCGGTGGTGGCGCCGGTGGCGCTGGCGATGGTTCCGGCGGCGGCTCTGGCGGTGACGCCGGCGGGTCTACCAGAGGCGGGTCTACCAGAGGCGGGTCTACCAGAGGCGGATCCACCGGCAGCTCCTGCGCGGCGGGGCCCACATACGCCAGGGAAAGCGCGAGCAGGAGGCCGAACAGGCCGAGGTTCTGGGGTCGACGGGACTGAAGCATCGGAACGAAAATCCAGAACCCAACCGGGCACACCTTAACACATATTCCAGGTAGTGATAGTCGTGATCAAGAGGGTCTCGCAGGCCCTGGTGCCGGTACATCTCCGCCAGGCCATGGAGCGCCCAGCCGTTGTTGGGCGCATCGCGCAGGCTGACTCGGAATGCCGCCTCGGCGCCATCCAGATCCCCCGTGGAGAGCAAAACGGCACCGAGCGACTGGCGCACCGGATAGTACACAGTGCGGCGGCTCCGCGTAGGCGAGCCGGTCCTGAATGGCCACGGCCTCATCGAACGCGGTACGCGCCGCCGAGAGGTCCCCTCGTGCTTGCGCGATGCGCCCCTCGAGCACATGGCGTGCGACCGTGAGGACATCGATCACCGGGATGCCGGCCGCCGCGAGCGCAGACCAGTCCGGTCCTCCGGCTATCCCGCCGCTGGCCTCGGCCTCTCGCGCCGCGGCCTCGAGGTCCCGCCGGGCCGCATGCACCACGCCGCGGGCGTAATGCTACGGGGCTGCGACGAAGGGAGGTCGCAACGGTTTCGCGGAACGGGGGTTTTGTTTCGATTGTTTCCGCCTCGCTTAGTGCGCCCTTAGTGCGCCCTACAGGGCGTCTTGATCCGTCATCCGCACCTTCTCCCGGAGGGAGGTCTGGGGAGGGGTGGGTACTGCGGAGCGGTTTCTCCACAGTTGGGCCGCTGGCCTGGCTCTGGAGGACACCGGCCTGGGTTCCCGGCGTGCCGGGGGTGTAACATAACCGTCATGTGGCATGCCTACGATGGCCGCGATGAATAGCGCGTTGAGAGATGAGTGGGGCGGTGAGAGGAACGGCGCTGGCGGGTGAGGCGGCCGTGGCGACGGTCCGTGAGTCGGCGGTCCAGGAGTCGAAAGCGCATCGGCGCTGGCGGCTCCTGGAGGACCGTTGGACCCGCAACCTCATGGCCGCGGGCGGGGTCGGCGTCATCATCACCATCCTTCTCATCTTCGTCTACCTCCTCTACGTGGTCCTGCCGCTCTTCGCGTCCGCCTCGATCCAGCCTGCGCCGAGCTATCCGGTCCCAGGCGGGCCGGCAGAGACCCTGTGGCTCGGCACCGAGGAGTATGCCGAGATCGCCCTCCGGCTGACCGCTGACGGCCGGACGGTATTCTTCAAGACCCAGGACGGGCAGGTGATCACCGAAGCACGGCTGGCGCTCCCCGAGGGGCTCTGGATCACCTCCCACGCCGCTGGCGATCCGCGCGCGGCCACCCTGTCCGTGGGGCTGTCGAACGGGACCGCCCTGGTCTTCCGCCATCAATATAGCGTGAGCTTCCCGAACGATGTCCGCACCCTGACCCCCGAGATCACCTACCCGCTCGGCCCAGCACCGGTGGCGGTCGACCCCGAAGGCCACGCCCTGACCCGCCTCGCGGTCCAAAGCCAGGACCAACAAACGACGCTCGTGGCCCTGACCGAGGACGGCCGCCTGTTGGTGGCCAACTTCGCGGCGACGCGCTCACTCCTGGAGGAGGACGAGACGATCACGCGGCGGGGCGCCACGATCCCCGTGGACCACGGTCCCATCACCCACCTGGCGCTCGGTCTCCTGCAGCGCGAGCTGTACACCGCGAGCGGCGATGGGTCCATTCACTATTACGACATCACCCAAAAGACCGCCCCGACCCTGGTCGACAAGGTCGGCGCCGTCGGACACGGCCAGACCGTCACGGCGATGCAGTTCCTGAGTGGGGGGATCTCGCTGCTCGTCGGTGACTCGGCGGGGGCGATCATCCAGTGGTTCCCGGTGCGCGACCACCGCAACAGCTACAGCCTCAGCCGCGTGCGATCGTTCTCCGCACAGACGCATCCGATCACCCAGATCGCGCCTGAGTTCTCCCGCAAGGGCTTCGCGGCCGTCGATCGATCCGGGACGCTCGGGCTGTATCACACCACCGCCGAGCGCACCCTCCTGGTCCAGCGGATCATCGAGTCACCGGTCGACTCGCCGGTCGAGGCCGTGGCGATGTCCCCGCGGGCGGACGCCCTCTTGGTCGAGGACGGCGGCGGAGGACTGCGATTTTTCCGCATCCACAACGAACACCCCGAGGTGTCCTGGCACTCGCTGTGGGCAGAGGTGTGGTACGAGAGCCGCGAGCGCCCGGAGTACCTGTGGCAGTCGTCCGCGGCCACCGGCGATTTCGAGCCCAAGTTCAGCCTCACCCCCTTGACGCTCGGGACCCTCAAGGCGGCCGTGTACGCGATGCTATTCGCCGTCCCGATGGCCATCATGGGCGCCGTCTACACCGGGTATTTCATGTCCGCGGGGATGCGCCAGATCGTCAAACCCAGCATCGAGGTCATGGGGGCCTTGCCGACCGTGATCCTGGGTTTTCTGGCCGGGCTGTGGCTCGCGCCCTTCGTCGAGGCCAACCTCGCCGGGGTCTTCGCGGTCCCGATCGTGGTGCCCGTCGCGGTGCTCATCGCGGCTTATCTCTGGAGCCGCCTGCCGGACGCCCTCTCCCGCCGGGTGCCGGAGGGCTCGGAGGCCGCGCTGCTCCTGCCGGTCGTGGCCGCGGCGATCTACGTGGCGCTCGTCGCCGGTGAGTGGCTGGAGGTAACGCTCTTCGCCGGGGACATGCCGGCCTGGCTGACCCGCGAGCTCGGCATCAGCTTCGATCAGCGCAACTCGCTGGTGGTCGGGATCGCGATGGGTTTCGCCGTCATACCGCCGATCTTCACCATCAGCGAAGACGCGATCTTCAGCGTGCCGCGCCATCTCACCCTGGGCTCGCTGGCGCTCGGCGCCACGCCCTGGCAGACGCTCACGCGCGTGGTGATCCTGACCGCGAGCCCGGCGATCTTCTCGGCGGTCATGATCGGCCTGGGCCGCGCGGTGGGTGAGACCATGATCGTGCTCATGGCGACCGGCAACACCCCCATCATGGACTGGACTATCTTCCAGGGTTTCCGCGCGCTGTCGGCCAACGTCGCGGTCGAGATGCCCGAGACCGAGGTCGACAGCACCCATTACCGGGTGTTGTTCCTGGCGGCCTTGGTGCTGTTCCTCGCGACCTTCCTCTTCAACACGGTCGCGGAGGTCTTTCGCCAGCGCCTGCGCGAGCGCTACAGCAATCTATAAGGTGCGGGCGGACATCGCATGACGGGCCGGTCCGAGCTCACGGGATGGGTCCATACCGGCAGCCCGTGGGTGTGGCTGACGGCGGGCTCGGTGAGTCTCAGCCTGTACATGGTCTTCGGGCTCCTCTTGCTCATCGCCGTCCACGGCATGGGGCACTTCTGGCCCGGGCGCATCGCCGCCATCGACTACCGTGAATCCGACGGTACCAAGACCAGGCTCTACGGCGAGATCGCGGACCATGAAGAGGTGCCGGCCGCCCGCCTCGAGGAGAACGGGTATCGGCTCCCGGACGGCGTCGTGACCGGCGAGCGACTGCTCATCAAGACCGGTAATCGCGACGTCTACGGCCGCGATTTCCGCTGGATCGCCGCGCCCGGCATCGAGCGGATCGATTATCCCCCGGCGCTTCTGGCCGTCGAGCGCGAGGAATGGGGCAATGCCTACGGATACCTGGTGGAGGTCCGCGAGGACGGTAAAGCGATCACGACCTCGAACACCGACGAACCGCCGCTGGCGGAGGTGCAGGCGCGGCTCGATCGCAAGCAGGCGCTCGAGGAACAGATAGGTCACCTGGAGCGCGACCGTATCGGCGCGGTGAACCACGCCATGGAGCAACTGCGTCTCGAGGGTCGCGCGCTGGAACTGGGCGGGGAGCCGGACCCGCGCGCCCTGCAAGCCATCGCGGAGGAGCGGCTCGCGCTGGAGGCCGAGTACGAGCGTCTCGGCGTCGAGCTCGGCGCGCTCGGTCACGAGATCGAGCGCGACTCTTTGCAGCTCAGGCTCGCCGGGGGCGAGGACCTCACCATCCCGCTGGCCAAGGTGGTGCGCGTGTACCGGCCGAACGAGATGGGGATCTTCGACAAGCTCGGTCATTACCTCACGAAGCTCACGGAGTTCGCGACCGACGAGCCCCGCGAGGCCAATACCGAGGGCGGGATCTTCCCGGCCATCTTCGGCACCGTGCTCATGGTCCTCATCATGAGCCTCGTGGTGGCGCCCTTCGGTATCGTAGCCGCCGTCTATCTCCGGGAATATGCGAAGCAGGGCCCGCTGACCCGTACCATCCGCATCGCCGTCAACAACCTCGCGGGGGTGCCGTCGATCGTCTACGGCGTGTTCGGGCTCGGGTTTTTCGTGTATTTCCTCGGGGGCAACATCGACCGCGTGTTCTTCCCCGAGGCCCTGCCGGCCCCGACCTTCGGGACCCCGGGTCTCCTGTGGGCCTCGCTCACCCTCGCGATCCTGACCGTCCCGGTCGTGATCGTCGCCACCGAAGAGGGCCTGGCCCGCATCCCCGTGGCCATCCGCGAGGGCAGCCTGGCGCTCGGGGCGACCAAGGCCGAGACCCTGTGGCGCATCGTCCTGCCGATGGCGAGCCCGGCGCTCATGACCGGGCTCATCCTGGCCGTGGCGCGCGCCGCCGGCGAGGTCGCGCCGCTCATGATGGTGGGGGTGGTCAAGCTCGCCCCCTCGTTGGCCATGGACGGCAACTTCCCCTTCCTGCACCTCGATCGCAAGATCATGCACCTCGGGTTTCACATCTACGACGTGGGTTTCCAGAGCCCCAATGTCGAGGCGGCGCGCCCGCTCGTGTATGCCACCGCGTTGCTCTTGGTCGTCATCGTCGTGGTGCTCAACCTGGCCGCGATCCGGATACGCAACCAGTTGCGGGAGAGATACCGTGCTTCGGAAGATTGAACAACCGGCCTTGAAGGCCGTGGACCCCAAGGGCGTCGCCCGACCTGCCGCCACGCATGGTTTCGAGGGTTTCGATGCCGAGGCCGCGGACGCCCAGGGTATCGACACGAGGGCCAAAGGCTCCTCTTCTTCTCTCCAGGCACGGAGGCCCGAAGCAGCGCCGGCGGCGGGCCGCAAGGTCTGCCTCGAGGTCGCGGGTCTCGACCTCTATTACGGCGAGAACCAGGCCCTCAACGCCATCACCATGTCGATCCCCGAGCGCCAGGTCACGGCCTTCATCGGCCCGAGCGGCTGCGGCAAGTCGACCCTCCTGCGCTGCTTCAACCGCATGAACGACCTCTATGATCACGTGCGCATCAAGGGCGAGATCCGGCTCTTCGGCCACAACATCTACGCCGCCGACACGCCGGTGTCCGATCTCAGGCGGCGGGTCGGGATGGTGTTTCAGAAGCCCAACCCGTTTCCGAAGTCGATCTACGAGAACGTCGCCTACGGGCTCAGGCTGCAGGGGGTCAAGAAGCGGCGCGTCCTGGACGAGGCCGTGGAGCGGGCCATCAAGCGCGCCGCCCTGTGGGACGAGGTCAAGGACCGGCTCAACGACGGCGCCATGACCTTGTCGGGCGGGCAGCAGCAGCGTCTCGTCATCGCGCGCGCCATCGCCATCGAGCCGGAGGTGTTGTTGCTCGACGAGCCGGCCTCCGCGCTCGACCCCATCTCGACGCTCAAGATCGAAGACCTCATCTATGAGCTCAAGACCGAATACACGATCCTGATCGTGACCCACAACATGCAGCAGGCGGCGCGGGTCTCCGACCACACGGCCTTCATGTACCTCGGGGATCTGATCGAGTTCGACGAGACCAAGGTGCTCTTCACCAAACCCAAGAGGAAACAGACCGAGGACTACATTACCGGCCGCTACGGCTAGCCCTCGACGAGGAGAAAAGACATGAGCGCGACCCAACTCCCACAGCACATCTCCCACCAGTTCGACAAGGAACTCGAGGACGTCCGGGCCCGCGTGCTGGAGATGGGCGGCACGGTGGAAGAGCACCTCACGACGGCGTTAGACGCCCTGGCCGACCGGAATCCGGGGCTCGCCGAGCTGGCGGCGAGCAACGACTACAAGGTCAATACCATGGAGATCGACATCGACGCGGACTGCACGGCGATCCTGGCGCGGCGCCAGCCGGCCGCGGGGGATCTGCGGCTGGTGCTGGCCATGACCCGCATCACCACCGACCTCGAGCGCATCGGCGACGAGGCCAAGAAGATCGCCCGCGTGGTCCTGCGCCTGACGGAGTCGGAGGGCCCCAAGGCCTATTACATCGGGGTCTTGAACATGGGCGGGCGCGTCCGGCAAAACCTACGCGCCGCGCTCGATGCCCTGGCGCGCATGGACTCCAGGGCGGCCTTGCAGGTGGCGCGTGAGGACAGCTTGGTAGACCAAGAATACGACGCGATCATGCGCCAGCTCATCACCTACATGATGGAGGACCCGCGCAGCATCACCCGCGTGCTGGACACCGCCTGGGCGGTACGGGCGCTGGAGCGCATCGGCGATCACGCCAACAACATCTGCGAGAGCGTCATCTACCTGGTGGACGGCAAAGACATCCGCCACCTCAGCTACGAGGACCTCGACGAGGAGCCTGAGGCCGGCGGTTCCGGCTGAGGGACCGCGCGCCGGCGAGCGTTCGATCAGGGATTCGGCTCGGAATGCGGGTCGGTCGGAAACACCGATTGGGCGCGTTCGCTAAGGTACTTACTGCATCCGGCCCAGGAGGTCGACCGGCCTCTTGGGATCCCCGGCGCGCCAAACAGGGTTGGTCCCTGGCTCCGGTTTGCTATCATGCCAGCATCGGGTACCCGGAGCGGCGTTTCGAACATGGCAGCGCTTTGGATACTGGTTTCCAGCCTCGTGCCCCTACCGAGTTTCTACGGGGCCATCGCCTACGATCGCCAGGGCGGGGCCTACGGCTTCGCCTACGATCAGCCCTCCCCGGTCGCCGCGGGCCGGCGCGCGCTCGACCGGTGCGGGAGCCCGGGTTGTGGGCTGGTGCTCGAGTTCGTGGACGGCTGCGGGGCCTACGCGACCGGCCCCAACACCGCGGGTGCCGGCAGCGACTATACCCGGACCACGGCCGAGGACCGGGCGCTCGCCCAATGCCGTAGCGCGGGCGGCAACTGCCAGGTCAAGGTGTGGACGTGTAATTCGACGCCCGGCACGGAACCGCCCGCCGCGCCCCTGGAGCCGCCT
>JALZID010000219.1 GCA_030860485.1 Pseudomonadota bacterium
TCAGGGGCAGCTCACCCTCAGCATGTCCGCCAATCCGGCGGTCCAAGAGGAGCTGTTGCATTACCTCGAAGCCTTGCAAGCTTCCTGAGATCCCAGATAAGCGATATTTATGCAACAATAGGGTAGATTCTCTCCCTTTAGCCGCGCAAATCAAGCTATTGCGGTTTATCCAGGATAGTGAGTATCGTCCTCTCAAATCGACTGCAGCTCGCAAAGCCGATGTGCGCCTCATAGCGGCAACTAACGCGGATTTGAGTCGGCTCGTCCAGCATGGGAAATTCCGTCAAGATCTCTACTATCGTTTGAACGTCATCTCGTTTTACCTGCCTCCGCTGCGCGAGCGGCGTGACGATGTGTGTATCCTAGCGCGTCACTTTCTGGACAAGTATGCGACGCAATTCAATAAACGAGTTGCAGGGCTTTCCCCTGAAGCGATGCAGAAGCTGCGAATCCATGACTGGCCTGGCAACGTCAGGGAACTCGAAAATGTAATTGAACGTACAGTAGTCCTGGCAGGAGGCGATCTGATCCAGGCCTGGGACATAGTGCTCCCCGACGACAAGGATTCTACAGCTAACGATTCGTTTCAGTGCGCAAAGAGACGAGTGATCGACCAGTTCGAGAGGAATTATATCGAGGCTGTGTTGTTATCCACCAACGGGAACATTTCCGAGGCTGCGGTGGTGGCTCAGAAGAACCGCAGGGCTTTTTGGCAGCTTATCCAGAAGCACCGTATCGATGCCAATACGTTCCGGAACCATCGGCAACCCACTGGGCCAAATCCTGGGCCGCGCTAGGATAACTTTGTCCTAGTCCAAGACCTCCATATTCTTCAGCGTCGTGGCCCTCCTGCCGGGCATTGACTAGGATATTCGTGTCCTGTCCGCATTCAATGATTTCTACTGCTTTTCCAACTAAAACAATCGATTACGATCTGGTACGGCTGTTGCTCCATAGACGTAAGCGTAATTGTGCCTCAGGAATGCCAGGATGAAACATGGGCCAACTGAGAGAAGGATCCTTGACTACATGGTGAAAGGCGGTGCAGACGATCTGGAAGGCATCGCTTACTGGTGGATGTTGGAACAGAACATTAAGACCGAGACTGCGAAGGTTAAGGAAGCGCTCGACCGACTCGTAGCCGACGGCTTAGTGCTGGAAGTACACGGACCGGATTCGAGAACCCGCTATCAAATATGCCCAGTTATGCGGAAAAAGATAGCCGATCTGCTCAACGGAACCGGCGAGAGAGAATAGATCGATGCGGGACTATGGATAACCAGAGATCGGTCTTCGATAGGCCGGAAACAAAAGGTAAATAAGTGGCTGGGTTCGCTGGCATAGCCGCGGCAGGCAAGAGCATAGAGCGGCTGTTGAATGCGGCTTTCGTCGAGGAAGAGCCTATCCCTGGACAGCGGACCCGGGCCGTGCTAGTGCGCACGACCGATTTCGAGCCGACGGTTGTCGGCGCGAATATCGGTTCGCCTGCACTTTCGATTTTTCTGTATCGGGTTGATTTCAACAAGACGATGCGCGCCGCATGGTCCGCGGTCGCGAGCCAGGACGGGCGCGGGCATCTCGCCGTGGACCTCCATCTGCTCCTGAGCGCGTGGGCGGACAATGCCGAATTCGAGCTCCGCATTTTAGGGCGGGCCATGCAGACTATAGAAACTACACCGATGTTGAACGGTCCACTCCTCGATCCAATGACCGATTGGGCGTCTAACGAGTCCGTGCAATTGGTGCTTGAGGATATCTCGACCGAGGCCGTGATGCGAACCTTCGATTCGCTCCCGACCGATTACCGCCTGAGCGTGCCGTATATCGCGCGCATCGTGCGCATCGACAGCCGGGTGGCCACACCTGACGGAAACGTCACGACCCTGATCGTCGGGGCCGTACCGGAGCCGCGCCCGTGAACGAGTTTCTTCCCGACCGGTTTTCCGAGAACATCAAGCGCCTCGCGCTCGGCCTGGAGCCTATCGATGCCGAGCTGCGGCTCCGCGTCGCGCACGGGATCGAAGTCACGTTCGATACCGCGCCGCTGCAACTGCCGCGTCCGCCCATCGACCACCACCGAACCTCCTTGCACGTGGTGCTCTACCATCCCAAGCTGAGCAGCCCCGTGGACTTGCGTTTCTTCGACGAAGCGCGGCGCTTCGTACCACGGCGGCTGCGTATCCCGATTCTGACTCGCACGGTGGCTGAGACCAGTCCGCCGGCGCACCGCGTGCGCCGGCCGGTGTTGTTTCCCGGTGCGGGCTACGATGTAAGCACCGGCGCCACCGGATTGCGCGGGCGCGTGCTGCGTGGGGGCCAGCCCATGCGGTGGGCACGGGTGGAAGCCCGCTTGCCCGGCACCGGTCTCCTAGTGAGCCGCGCGCATGGAGATGATAGGGGCGAGTTCTTGCTCCTGATCGGCGCCGAGGCAAGTCCAGTTGGGGATCTCAACCCGCCGCTGCGGGTAGAGGTTGCGGTGCTGGGACCCGCTGTGCCTCCCGTTCCGCCCACCCCCGACCGTCCCGATATCGATCCGCTCTGGGACCTTCCGCTCGAACAGGCTGCCGTGCCGGGCGGCGCCGACCCGGTTTCCGCCGGGGAAAGCCAGCCGCCTAATTATACGGCCAGCATAGTGCAGTCCGTGGATCTCGAATACGGCAGAATTCTCAGCGGACTGACCTTTACCATCCCATGATGTCGATTCCACGAAAGAGGAGGCACTAATGCCCGAATACCTGTCGCCAGGAGTATACGTCGAGGAAGTCAGTTTTCGATCCAAGACCATTGAAGGAGTGCCCACCAGCACTACCGGTTTCGCCGGGATGACCCGATTCGGACCCGTCCAATACCCGGGTGGACCGACGACCACCACGCCCCGTCTCGTCACCAGTTTCACCGAGTTCGAGCGCGTGTATGGAGGGCTCGAGCCGCTCAAGGTTCCCACGCAGGCCGACGAGCGCACCTGCTTTCTGGCCCACGCGGCGCGGGCCTTTTTTGATAACGGCGGCAAGCGGCTATACGTTTCGCGCGTGTTCTTCGAAGGTGATCCAGCCGTGACCAACTTCGGGGTAGCCCTGCTGGCCATTCCGGTAAGCGACATTGTAGCCACGTGGACGGCGCGCTGGCCTGGAGAGTACGGCAACGTTCTGGTCGAAAGCAGGATCGTGCGCGGCGGCAACGTCGCGGTCAACGATCCCCTCTTGGGCGTGCAGGCGCGGAGCGCAAAGGCCGGCGCCGTGATCGAGGTGCTGCCGAGCGGCACGAGCATTCCGCCGACGAACTCTCCGCTCGATTTGACCAACCTGCGGGTGGTACAGGTCGATGCGAATACGGGCCAGCAGACGTTCCTTGATAGCACGGGCGCCGCAACTGCATTGAACGCTACCGATACGGTGCTGATCTGCGAGATGCAAGTGGTGGTCACAGTGACTCCGGAGCGTGTCGACGTGTACGACGGGCTCGCCGGGGATCCAGCCCAGACGCGCTACATCGGCAAGATCCTACAGAGCGACGATCCGGAAGACGAAAACGCGGTTGTATATCTCAATTACGATCCTGGCGGCTCCGGCGATTCCGTGCCCGGATTTTTGCCCGCCAAGCTGATGGCGGCGCTGCGTGGCAACGTCAACCCGGGCTTGCCCGCGCGGCTCACCAGCGGCAGGGATGGAGGCGAAGCCAGCCCCGACGATCTCAACGGCCAGGAAGCCGATCTCGATAACGCCGCGGTCAAGGCCACTGGTTTGGCCGCACTGGGTGAAATCGACGACATCGCTATCGTTGCCTTGCCCGACGCTGGGACCTACGATGACGACGCCAATCGCGTGCTGGCCACCAGCCATCTGCTTTCGCACGCAGAGAACCTGAAATATCGCATCGCGGTGGTGGATGGGCCTAAGAACGCTTCACTGAATGAGATCCGCGAGTTCCGCGGCAAGTTCGATAGCAAATACGGCGCGATCTATCATTCGTGGATCGAGATTCTCGATCCGCTGGAGCGACCCGCACAAGGCGCGCCGCCGCGCCGCCTGCTTCTCCCGCCCTCGGGGTTCGTCACCGGCATCTATGCGCGCAGTGACATCGAGCGCGGCGTGCACAAGGCGCCGGCCAACGAGGTGGTGCGCGGCCTGACCAAGTTCGAGATCAACATCAACAAGGCGCGGCAGGACGTGCTCAATCCCGAAGGCATCAATGCCCTGCGCTTCTTCGAGGGCCGGGGCAACCGCGTCTGGGGCGCCCGAACCATGAGCTCGGACCCGGAATGGAAGTATGTCAACGTCCGGCGGCTGTTCATCTTCATCGAGCACTCCATCGACAAAGGTACCCAGTTCGCCGTCTTCGAGCCCAACAATCCGAAACTATGGGCCAACATCAGGCAGGCAGTAGAGGACTTTCTGCTGGTATTGTGGCGCGACGGGGCCCTGCTCGGCGACAAGCCCGAGCAGGCCTTTTTCGTGCGCTGCGATCGCACCACCATGACGCAAAACGACCTCGACAACGGCAGGCTGATCTGCCTGATCGGCGTAGCGCCGACGAAGCCAGCGGAGTTCGTGATCTTCCGCATCGGCCAGTTCACGGCGGACGTCAAGATTTAGCAGGAGGAAATCATGCCAGTATTTCGCAGCAACCCTTACGGGGCCTTCAACTATCTGATATCCCTCGGCGGCACGCAGGGTGACGGTGGCGAAGGGACCATCATCGGCGGTTTCTCCGATGTCAGCGGCCTCGGCATGGATGTGAACTATTCCGAGTACCGCAACGGAAACGAGAAGTTCAACACCACGCGCAAAGTCCCCAACACGCACAAGCTCGATGACGTGACCCTCAAGCGCGGGCTGGTGGGTTCGGATGACCTGTTTGCGTGGCTCCAAGGGGTCCGCGACGGCACAGCGGATCCGAGACAGATCACGATCACGCTGCTCGATGAGGCGCGCCAGGCAGTCGCCACCTGGGTCTTGCACAATGCGCAGCCCAAGAAATGGATGGGTCCCACACTGGCCGCCAAGGGCGGCGGCGAAGTGGCCATGGAAGAACTGCATTTTGTTCATGAACGCATCGATTACAAGTAGGCCATGGCATCCATAGCGCGCATTCCGCTGGGGGCTCCGGGACTTTATCCGTATCCGGATATCCCGATCCGTGCGCTCACGCGGGTGCGCCTGGATGTGTGCGCGTTTGTGGGAGTGGCGCCGCGCGGACCGGCGCGTGTCCCCGCTGATGGGTCCGCCGATATTCCTTCTCGGCGCACCGTCGCGGTTGCCGTAGAAAGCTTCGATGAATACCGCCAGGTCTACGGCGGATTCGAAGGACCCGGCCTTCTGCCCTATGCGGTGGCTTCGTTCTTCGAGCAGGGAGGCCGGCGCGCCTACGTCGCGCGCATCGTACATGAGTACGCACTCGATCCTGTCCCCAGTCCTGCAGCCAATGATCTTGGGGTGGCGTCGGGCGATGTGCCCGGTGCCAGTTCCACAGCCGGGCCACTGCGGTTGCGAGCGCGAAACGAAGGCGCCTGGGGCAACCTGCTGCGAGCAGGCCTTAGTTTTACCACGCGTCCACTGGCCTTCGACCCCGGACGCGTATCGCTCACCGGTCTGGAGTTGCCCCCGGGGATCGACGTGACGGCGGGCGCGTTGCTGCGGGTGAATTATGGCGGAGGGTTGCGCGAGCTCCGCTTCGTGGCCTATGCGCTGGAGTCCCGGCTGCCCCAGAAGGCCGGCTCGGTCTGGACCGTTACCTTCGATCGCGCGGCCGGCGCGCTGCCGCGGACGATCGAAATCGTGGAGGCGGCGCTCGTCATCGATGACGGCGCTGGGCGGTCCGAGCGGCATGAGCGCTTGGGACTCTCCCCACAGCACGCGCGCTGGATGGCTACTATCTTGGCGACTGAGTCCGCGCTGGTGTATCCGGACAATTCCTGGGTGGACTCGGCGCTCACCCCCGATGACCTGTCGCTGGCTTCCGATCCTGCCGTTTCGGCGATCTTCACCGGCGGCGAGGACCGGTATCCGGATATCACGCCCGAGGATTTCTTCGACCCGCTCTGGACTATCGGCGATGAAGAGCCGGGCAATGGCATCCACGCGCTGTCGCAACTCTCCGACCTTTCGCTGTTGGTTGCCCCGGACCTCTACTCGCCTTTTCCGTTGGTGGAACCGCGCAAGCTGCAACTCCCGGTCTCGCTGGCCGGCTCCACCTTCACGCGCTGCGTGGACCTGCCCGCGCCGCCGGTCGCGCCGGAACCGCCGCCGGCGGACCTGGTGAACCTGCGGCTCGACCCCGCCATCCCGGAGGATCTGGAGCGCATCACCACGTTTCAGACGCGGGTGGTGGATTTTGCGGACCAGGTCCGTTCTTTCGTGGTCTTACTGGATGTGCCGCCCGGTCTCACGCAGCGGCGCATCCTGAGCTGGCGCTCGCGCTTTCAGTCTTCCTACGCCGCGGCCTACCATCCCTGGCTGGTCGTGGTTCGGCAGGATGATCAGCGGAACACGCGCGTGCCGCTACCGCCCTCGGCCGCTACAGCGGGCATCATCGCGCAGGTCGAGAACACGTTCGGGGTGCCGCATGGGCCGGCGAACGTGATTGCCGCTCAGGTGCTGGATGTGCGCGAGACGGTATCTCCGGCGCGGCATGACGAGTTGCATCCTCTCGGCATCAACGTGTACTTGCTGGAGCGCGATGGCGTCCGTCTCACCGCTGCCCGCACCCTCAGCTCCGATCCCGCTTTCCGCCAGCTCAGCGTGCGGCGTCTGCTGGTACTGATCCGCCGCACCCTGGAGCAGCAGATGCAGTGGGTCGCCTTCGAGCCCAACAACTCCGCCTTGCGCGCCGAATTGCGACAACTGCTCCGTGTCTACTTGCGGCAGCTCTTCACCGCTGGCGCCTTCCGCGGCGCCACGGAAGACGAATCCTTTTTCGTGCGCTGCGATGACACGAACAACCCGCAACGCATCGCGGACCTGGGCCAATTGCTGGTGGAGGTCGGCGTGGCGCCGTCCGAGCCGCTCGAATTCATCGTGCTGCGCCTTTCTCGCGATGCCGATGGCTCCCTTACGGCAACCGAGGCGCGGGGGTGACGCATGGCGAACCAACTGCTTCGTTCCTTTCAGTTTCAGGTCAAGCTCCGCAAGAGCCCGGCGGTGGAGTCCGGCTCGCAGGCTCCGAGCGATTCCCCAAGCGGCACCCCGCTCGGCGATGGCGGCTTTCAGGAGTGCAGCGGTCTCGAAGTCGAGATGGATATTCAGGACTACATGGAAGGCGGGCGCAACGACGGCATCATCCGCCGCGCCGGCCGCGCCAAGTACAGCCCGCTCATTCTCAAGCGCGGCATGTTTTTCAGCGGCGGCGCCGGGGTCAATCAGGAGCTGTGGCAGTGGATCCAGGACGTGGTGGCCGGGGTGCGGCCCATTGCGCGATACGATGGCATCGTCCAGGTGATGGACGTGGGCGAGGTGGTGGTGGCCAACTGGGTCTTCGACCGTGGTCTACCGGCCAAGATCCGCGGGCCCGAGTTGAACGCCAAGACCGGAGAGGTTGGGATCGAAGAGCTGCACATCGCCCATGAAGGATTGCGTCTGGTGACCATTTAGCCATGGCCGAGCTGCAGAAGGCATACATCGTAGAGATCAGCGCCAACGAGAAGGCGGAGGAAATCGGGCCGCGCTTCCCGGTGCAATTCAACCCCACCTCTCTGAAACTGCAGATTTCCAGCAGCATGGCTGCAGGCACGCCCTCCGGCAGCCAGGTGCGGCAGTCTACCGGGTCGAGCACTACCACGCTAACGCTCGAGCTGGTGTTCGACACGGCGGACGAGGGCTCCACCAACTCGCCCCGCTCCGTTCGCGAGAAGACGGCGCAGATAGAGCGCTTCGTCTTCCCAAAGTCTCAGAGCGAGGACAGCCAGACGCCGCCCAGGATCCGCTTCCAGTGGGGCAGCTTCGTGATCGATGGCGTAGTGGACAGCGTCGGCGTCGACCTGGACCACTTTGCGGCGGACGGCACGCCGTTGCGTGCCAAAGCAAGCCTGTCCATCAAGGAACAGAACAGCAAGCTGATCTTCCTGAAAGCAGGCCCGGGCTCAAATCAGAAAGGCAATGCCCCAGGCCCGCTGGGGGCTGCGGCGGGATCGCTGGGGATCTCGGGTGGCCTCGGCATTTCGGGTGGCTTGGGCATCTCGGGCGGGCTGGGAATATCAGCCGGCGTCAACGCGCAGTTCGGCGTGGCGCTGGGCGGCGAGAGTCTGCCTGAGTTTTCGGCGCGCGTCGGTCTCGATCCGACCGCCTGGCGCGGGCTTTCCACGGACATCTCCGGTGGGCTGAGCAGCGATCTGTCGCTCGAAGCGGGCGCCGAGGTTGGCTTCAGCGCTGGACTGAACGCCAGCGCGGGCATCGGGGTTACGCTGGGTGTGGAAGCCGGAGTAAGCGCTTCGCTCGAAGCGTCGTTCGGCCTCGAAGCCAACGCCAGCATCAGCGCGGTGACCGGTATCGGCGTGGGAGCGGACCTTGCGGCAGGCTTTTCCCTTTCCGCGGGCGGAGGCTTGAACGCGGCGCTGGAAACAGTGCAGATCGCCAAGAGCCAAGCCGCGGAGCAGCTGACGAGACAGGCCTTTGGGGCGCAGCCGGCTGGAGCCGTTCCGGCGCGGGCTGGCGGGGCGGCTACACTTCTGCCGCCGCCCGCTGCGCCGCCCAAACCCGCTCCGCCGGATCAACCGCGCCCTCCGCTTACCACTACAGGCCTGCCGTCTCCTTCGCAACAGCAGTCTGCGGTGCCCGCGCCTCTGCCCCCGCGCGCAGACCCGCGCTCGGTCTCCTTTGGCTTCGGCGTACCGCTGCGATCTACGGTCGGAGAGGCCGCCACGCGACGCGCCGATTCCCTGTTGGGCGGCATTTCCTTGCGGCCGCAGGTGGGCGACGGATTGCCTCCCGCTTCGGACGACCCCACGGTGCCGCCCTGGATTGCGCTGCCCAGCCGCGACCCCGCGCGCGCCGCCGCCGACCAGTTGCAGAAAAAGCTCCATCCCGCGCGTCCGTGCGGCTGCTCCGGACGCTGCCGTCATACCGGAGGTCACTGATGGCGGTCAACGTCGATCAGCTCACCACCGAAGTGATCCCCGAGCCGGAGCCTTCTCCCCGGGGCGGCTCGCAGGAGAACAAGACTTGGGACGTGATTGAGAAAACGCGCGAGGCCTATTCCCGCTGGATGCGCGACCGCTGCCGCACCACTGCCGGGGGTTTCGATGACTGAAGCCCTGTTCGAAAGCTCGGTACCCGTATTCCAGGTGGACGACACGGTCAAGGGCGAGCTGGCGCGCGACCTCCTGCGCCTCGAAGTGGACGAGACCACCTCCGGGTTGAAGACCCTCTCGGCGCGATTGCTGGGCCATGGCCCGCGCCAGGGCGCCGAGCAGGAGGTGCAGCTCTATCTAGACGGCGCCTTCCTCGATTTCGGCAAGAAGTTGAAGGTCGCGCTGGGGCCCGCCGGCGATCAGCGCACTGTCTTTGAAGGGTTCATCAGCGCTCTGGAATCCTGCTACCGTGAAGGTGAAGGGCCCGAGGTCACCGTGTTCGCGGAGGACCGCCTGATGCGCCTGCGCATGACGCGCCGCATGAAATCCTACACGAACGTGAGCGATGCCGATATCGTGCAGGCCGTCGCCTCCGAGCACGGTATGCAGGCCGAAACTGATGCCGACGGCCCTACCTATGACGTGGTGCAGCAGTGGAATCTCAGCGACCTGGCCTTCTTGCGCGAGCGCGCGCGGCTCATTCAGGCCGAGATCTGGTTCCAGGATGACAAGATCTATTTCATGACGAGAAACAAGCGCACCGCCACCGAGCTGACGCTAGTGCGTGGCAATGAGCTGATTGAAGTGGAGGCGCGCGCGGACCTGGCTCACCAGCGCACCAAGGTAAAGTTTAGCGGGTACGATGCCAAGGAGCGTGACCGTATCGAAGAAGAAGCCGGTTCCGATGCCATCGATGCCGAAATTTCCGGGGGCCGCACGGGACCGTCCGTTCTCGAGCAGGCTTTCGGCGAACGCGTATCGTTCCGGGTGCGAGAAGCGCCGCTGGTGGATGGCGAGGCCCGTGCCTGGGCGCACGCCGAGATGCTGCGCCGCGCCCGCGCCTTCGTCACCGTGGTGGGCATCACCCGCGGCAGCCCGGACATGGTCGTAGGCAGCACGCTCACGCTGCAGCGCGTGGGCCATCCTTTCGATGGCGGCGGCTATTATGTCACGCGCGTGTTGCATACCTACGATCTTGTGTACGGCCATCGCATGCGCTTCGTGGCCGAGCGTCCCACCGTGCAGGAGGGCGCATGATCGGCTCATTCCGTCCCGAGGGCAGCGGTCCGTTGTACTTCGGCCTATACCCCGCCATCGTCACCGAGATCGTCGACCCCGATAGGCTGGGCCGCATTCAGGTGAAGTTCCCGTCGCTCGGGGAGGGCGGCGACGAGGTGCGCGCCTGGGCCACGTTGATCACCCCGTATGCGGACGATAATCAGGGTTTCGAGTTTCTGCCCGCCGTGGATACGCAGGTAGTCGTGGCGTTCGAAGCCGGCGACCCGCGGCGTCCGTATATCGTCGGCTCCTGCTGGAACGGCAAGCAAAGCCTGCCCGAAGCGCCCGAGGCCGCCAATAACAAGCGGCTCATCAAAACGCGCTCCGGCAGCCTGCTGGAATTCGATGATACCCATGGCGCGGCCAAGGTCACGGTTTCGATGAGCAGCGGCCATCAGCTCGTCCTCGACGATGGCGCGCAGGAGGTGAGCCTCAAGCACAGCAACGGCTGCACCCTCAAGTTCGATAGCAGCGGAGAGGTAACCATTACCGCCACCGGCGGTATCACGGTCAATGCACCCTCGGGCGCCAACGTTAACGCCCCGTCTTCGGACTTCTCCGGCAATATCACCTGCCAGGGGCTCACGGCGACTTCGATCACTTCGCCTCAATACTCCCAAGGCGCTGGAAATATCTGGTGACTCATGAATCAGATGCATGATTGGAACCTGGTCGCCCCCTGGTACCGCTGGAGCCGTCAGCTTGTGGATGAAGCCCGCCAACCGCGGCAGACCCGCCCCATATTCCAGAAATTCGAGCAGCCCGATTTCGTTCGGATTTTTAGCAAAGACCCTCAGAGATCGCTCACGTTCAAGGACGGAGTGGATACTGTTTTCAAAGTCCATCTTTCCGACGCAACCACGCTGGCCAACGGAACGTTCAAGGATAAATTCACCAAGTTTTTCATGCCCAACCCGGGACAGCCAAGCAGCGCTAAAAACGCGTCGCTCGTACCGACCGGCATCCGCAAGCTCTTCCTCGATACGCACAAGCGCTATTACGTCGTGGTTTGTGAGCTGCACTGTGACGCTCCCGGGTTTCCAACCGTAGGGCCAGACCAGGTCTGTCAGGCAGAATTCGTCGTCCGCCGCCGCTCGTTCGATTTTCCGGGTGGCGCCAAAAAGGAGGCCGTGCAGCTCTTGCAGAAGATCGTGGGCGTCCAAGCGGAGATCGCACAGCTCGAGCAGACCGCGCCGGCAAGAGGTCTCGCGGCGAAAAGACGGGCTCAGATGATTCAGAAGATGATCGCCGAGGGAACTTTCGATAGCAAGAAGGCTGGTCTGCGTGATAAGTTGGTGCAAGCACGCTTGGATCTGAAGCAATGGAAGGACGATAACGGCGTCGTGGCCATCCACGAGGGCTGGGTGCCGGGCAATTTCAAAAACATCGGTTCCTGGCAGATCGTGGAGGAAACGCCCCAGCAGATCCTCGAATCTACTTTCTCGCTGTATCACCTATTTCCTGACCCGAACATTGCAGACCACTCGGCCAAGGGCAGGAACATCTACTTCGGCGTAGTTCCGACGAGTGGCCTGGATACCGACGACCGCGGCAATAACCGCTTCGATGACCAGAGCCTGTATGAGATCCGCTGCTTTGTGCGCCGGCACAAACCGGAATGCCCGCGCAAGGACCAAGCGCCGGATTGTCCCGGCGAGGTGGTATGGAGCGCACCTACCGAATCCTACAAACTGGCCTCGCACAACGACCTCGTGGGCACCGCGCAACGCCCGATTACCATCCAAATGCCGGATCTGGGTGAACTGGCAGCGCAGGTCGGGGGATTGCCCCTGAACCAGTTCTCCCCTGTCAAGGTGGTGCAGCCGCAAAGGCTGGATTTTACGGTTAAAGACGGCAAGGCCGAGGAGCCCAGCGTCGGGCCAAGCCAAATATGCTTTTTTGCCATCCCGTTGATCACGATCGTAGCCTTCTTCGTGTTGAAGCTATTTTTGCCCGTGGTCGTGTTTCTTTTCGGCCTTTTTTTCCTTTTGTCACTCAAATTCTGCATTCCACCTAGCATCTCGATTTCGGCAGGTCTCAAGGCCGAACTGGATGCCATTCCGCCGGGTTTCGACGTGGACGCGGGGCTCAGCGCCAGCGTGGCATTGCAACTACATAAAGATCTGAAAGAAGGCATCGTTATTGATTCGGGCGTCCCAGTACTAGATCCAACAGAAGATGATCCGGAGGCCCCATCAGAGGAAAAATTAAAGCTGGATCAGTTCAGCAATGCCGCATTGCTGCCGCTGGGAACCCGTATTAACGAGGCCAGTTCACTCCCCGTAGAAGAATCGGCCAGCGCCGGTCTGGACCTTACGGGCAACCTCGAGTTCGAGCCTCGCGTGGAGGTGAAAATCGCATGACGCCTACCGCCCGCATTCTCGGTCGCGGCTGGAACTTCCCCCTCGCGCCGGACCCCCTCAGCGCTACGCTGCGCTACGTCTCCGGGCCGGAGAAGGTGCGCCAGTCGATTTTGCTGATCCTGGAAACCGAGCCCGGCGAGCGCATCATGCGCCCGACATTTGGCTGCGGGTTGCGGCGCTACTTGATGAAACCGAATACCCCGGCCACTCGCGCCTTGATCAAAAACGACGTCGAGTTTGGGCTGGCTTCGTTCGAGCCGCGCATCCGCGTGACGGCGGTCGGCGTGGACCCGGGCGATGACCCCTCGCTGGTGCTCATTCAGATCGCGTATGTGCACCTGATCGACGGCCGCAAGGATAACTTCGTATATCCGTTCTATCTGGACTGACGGCACATGCCCATCCCCAACCCCATTCTGGATGATCGCTCCTACCAGCAACTGCGGGATGAGCTGGTGCGCCGCATCCCCGTCTACACTCCGGAGTGGACCGATCACAATGCCAGCGACCCCGGCATCACGCTGATCGAGCTGTTCTCCTTTCTGAGCGAAAACCTGCTGTTCCGCTTCAACCAGATACCCGAAGCCGCCAAGCTAACTTTTCTGCGTCTGCTCCAGGTGCCCCTGCGCCCTGCCGTGGCGGCGCACGCCCTGATCACCATGTCGGCGGAGGCGCCTGAAGGACTGCTGGTACCGCAAGGTTCCGAAGCCAAGGCCGGCAGTCTCCTTTTTGAAACCGCGACCGAGGTCAAGGTCTATCCCGTCACACTCGCGGCGGTGGCCCGAGTCCAGAGCCCGGCCCCGGACGAGACCAAAGAGCCCGAGGTGTTCGATTTTGCGGTACGCGCCCTGGATGCCATCGGGCCGCTGCCCGCCAATCAGGAGGCGGTGTTCTACCACAACGAGACTGTACCGCCCGATGGCGTGGGCCTGCCCGTTGACTTCAGCGCGGCGGTCGATGGAATGCTGTGGGTGGCAGTACTGAGCGCGAACGGCGCGGACATCTCGAAGATGGGCGGTGCGGTGCTCAACGTGGGATTCGTGCCCGATCCCATCGTGCCTACGATCGATCAGATCGACGCCTGCCCGGGCACGGGCCCCGCCCCGAATGACGCGGCCGTCGAATGGCAGGCCTCCACCGGTAAACTTGATGGAAACAGCCAGCCCGTGTACCGCAGTCTGACGGTCGTGGGCGATACCACGCGCGGGCTCAGCCAGGAAGGCGTGGTGCGGCTGCGGCTGCCCAATAATCCGGCGAGCCCTCTGAACCCCACGGAACTGGACCATTTCACGGTCCCGGATGCAGACGCGCGCGGCACAGGCCAGTTCCCGCCGGCTCTGGACGACGAGACCGAAGAAAAGATCCTGTTCTGGATCCGCGTCTTTCGCCTGAACCAGAGCCGCTTCGGGAAAGTGCAGTTCGTAGGCTCGAATGCCGCTGAGGTGGTGCAGACCTCGAGAGCCGCTGCCGAGTTTCTGGGGACCGGCAACGCCCAGCCCAGTCAACGTTACAAGCTCGTACACCGCCCCGTGATCGAAGGAAGTCTCGTCATCGAGGTGGAAGAGGGTGGCCGCTTCGTGCCTTGGAAGGCCGTGGACGGCTTTTTCGCCAGCGCTCCGGATGACCGTCATTTCGTGGTGGACCTGGAGGCCGGCGAAGTGCGCTTTGGAAACGGCATCCAGGGCTATGCGCCGCAGATCGGGCAACGCATCCGCGCCGTGGAATATCGCTATGGCGGCGGCGCGCCGGGCAACGTCGCGCCCCAAGCCATTAACAAGATCTCCGGCTTCGCCGTCAAAGACGTGCAGAACCCGCTGCGCGCGCATGGCGGCGGCGATGCGGAAACGATAGACGCGGCGCTCAACCGTATCCCCGGAGAGTTACGCCGCCACGATCGGGCCGTGACCTCGGGCGATTTTCAGGAACTGTCGCTGGCCACTCCGGGGGCCAACGTCGGCCGCGCGGAGTGCCTTCCACGTTTCTACCCGCCCACTCGCACGCCGGAGCGCGCCGGAGTAGTCAGCGTGGTGGTGTGGCCCAAAGACGACCCACGTCGCCCTAATGCGCCGCTGCCGGATCGCAACCTGTTGCGCGACGTGTGCGCGTACCTCGATGGGCGTCGCCTGGTAACCACGGAGTTGTACGTTATCCCGCCCACGTATCGCAAGGTGGCGGCCTCGGTGGGACTGCGCGTGAAGCCGGGCTTCGGTGTGGAGGCGGTGCGCCAGTGGGTGGAGCTGGTGCTGCGCCAGTATCTGGCCCCGCTGCCGCCCTATGGCCCGTTTGGTCAGGGTTGGCCACTCGGCCGGCGGGTGCATGGGCCGGAGCTCGAAGCCGCGGCTCTCCAAGTGGAGGGCGTGGAATTTCTGGAAGGCCTGAATGTGGCCGGATTCAACGAGAAGACTCAAGCTTGGGATCCGGGGTCGGTGGACCTGGCGATCTACGAAGTCGCCGAACTGGCCGAGATCACCGTTCTGGAGGGGCCGCCCGCACCCGCCGGACAGGCCATCGCGCCGCCGCCCGGCAATGGCAATGTGCCGGTACCTATCCCGATCATACGGCAGGAGTGCTGACGGTGCCTTTGCCTCGTCCATTCGCCCTCTTTCAGGACGGAGACCAGTGGTTGCGCGCCTTCCATGAGAACACTGCGCTCGAAGCCGGCATAGTACAGCTTGCGTTTGTGGACGATACCGCGCTTAACGTGAGAGGCGACCCGCCACTGAGGGATGTATTCAAAAAACTCGGGGCCGGACTCGCTTTCGATCCGCAATGCCGCCTCTACCGTAGCTTCCCCGAACAGGGCCGCGTGGAGCGCCGGCTTTGGGCCGCGCCGGAGCCTCCCGATCCGCTGGACTTATTCGCGCCCGGGCCTCCGCCACTTACCGGCGACTTCTATCCGGTCGGTGATCCTCCGCCCGTGCTACAGGAGCCGCGTGGCCTCGCGGTAGATGCCGACGACCGCCTCTTCATCGCCGAAACCACCGCGCGCCGCATTTTGGTGTTCGACCTGTGGAGCCTGCGCCTGTTGCGCCGCATACCGGTGCCCGGCCGTCCGCTGGATCTGGCCCTGAAGGATAGGTCTGTCCTCGCCGTGCTGTCCTCTCCCGCGGGACTCGTGGAGCTTGAAGCGCACACGGGGCCGCGGCCGCTTGCATTGCCGCCTGGAGTAACGGACCCCGCGCGCGTGGCGGTTTCGCCGGAAGGCGAGATCTTCGTGCTCGACGCGGCACGCACCACCGCCGCCCGCGCCGTCTCGGGCCGCCGTGACATCGCGGTGCCCTTCGCCACCGACATCGAGTTTCTCCCCGGACTGGTTCTGGTCGTGGCGCGCTTTTCACAGGAGGATTTCCTGCGGTTCCGCATCGGCGCAGCCTCCATCGAAGAGATGCCCCCACTGAAGGCGCGCGACTATGATGGCCTGGGCATCGTGCGCACGCCCGACGATCGTATCGGCTTCTTCACCGGCCACGGCTTCCGCCACGCCGTTGCGGCGCGCGTGCGCTACCAGGCCACTGGCCGCGTGATCACCTACCGGCTGGACAGCGGCGAGTTCCGCACGATCTGGGGACGCCTGTTTCTGGATGCGTGCATTCCCCAGGACACGGACATCCGCTTGGCCTGCGTGGCCGCGGACGATCCTCCGGAAGACGAAGATACGTTGCCGCGCCGCCTGCCGGCCAATGTCACCGAAGCGGTGATCATGCGCCCCGACCTGTCGCCGCCGATGCCGCCCGAGTCGCTGGTGCCTTCTGAGATTGCGCATCGGCTACACCGCCGCGAATCGGGCCGCGAACTGCCCTTCGCGCCGCACACCGCGGATGACGTGTTTGAGACCTACGAAGCCCCGCTCCTTACCGGACCGGGCCGCTACTTGTGGTTAGCGCTGGAATTGACCGGCAACACCCGCTTCACGCCGCGCCTGCGCTCCCTGCGCGCCGAGTATCCTTCGCACGATTATCTGCGGCGGCTGCCCAAGGTCTTCTCGCGCGAGGAGCAGCCCGCCTCGTTTCTGCGCCGCTATCTGGCCCTGTTCGATGGGTTCCTGGGTGAGTTGGATGCGCGCGCCACGGCGCGGCATGCGCTTCTGGACCCCGCCGCCACCCCGGCCGAAGCGTTGGCCTGGCTGGCCGGTTTCGTGGGGCTGGGCCTCGATGAGCGTTGGCCTGTGCCGGTGCAACGTGCCATTTTGGAGCAGGCTGCCTGGCTGTTCCGTTTTCGCGGTACCGTGCCCGGTCTCATGCGGTTCCTCGAGCTTTACACCGGCACTCGCGTGATCCTCCTCGAGAAATTCCGACTGCGGGGACTGGGAGCCCTTGGCGAGCCTGGCGGTCCCGAATCGCGTGCCGTCTTGGGCGCGGGCTTCCGGGTGGGCGGTGCCGTCGGCCAGGAGAATGCCACGCCGCTCACGGGCACGGTGGAGGACGCTTTTGAAACCCACGCCCATCGCTTCAGCGTGATCATTCCCGCGGTGCTCACGACCGAGCAACTCGACGTGGTGCGCCACATCCTCGACGTGCACCGCCCGGCGCACACGCTGTTCGACGTCTGCACCGTGGATGCGGGCATACGCGTGGGTCGCGGTCTGCATGTGGGCCTGACTTCCCTCATCGGCCGCTCCGGGGGCTTCACGATGCTGCAAACCGGCTCGTCGTTATTGGGGCGCGGCTCGATCGTCGGCCGGCCCGACGCGGGCACGCGCCTCGAAAGCAGCCGCCTCGGCAGCGATAGCAGGGTGGGATAGCGATGGAGATGGTGCGCATTCATCGTCTAAGTGCCCGCTACCACCTGCCGCCGTCGCGCGAGGAGGAGCGCGAGCGGCTCGACCGAATCCTGCGCACTGTGCTCGACGAAGCCCTGGAGGGCGCACTGGAACGCGCCGGCGTCTCCCCTTACGAGGAGGTCTGCATTCGCAGCCTGCATGTCCCAGTGCGGCTGCGATTGTCACTGGCCAATTCCTCGCTGGCGCTGGCCTGGAGTTTGGCCTTGAGTGACTCCATCGTGCGGGCGCGCAACGGCGAGTATGTGCCCAACGTGGTGCGCTATCACTCTGCCGCGCATGTCCTCTTTGATGTGGCCATCGGAGTGGCCACGGACCGATTCGAACGCGCGTGGGCCTGGCGCCTGGCGCGCGCGTGGCGCGGCTCGGAATCCCCCTCAGCAAGCGAGGCCACCGCGGAACTGGTGTACGCGTTGCTCGAAGAACCCGCACTGATCGCTCCGTTGCTCGCCGCGCTGGCCGCGCGTAACGTGCCCGCCGCCGTATTTGCGGGCCTCTGGCGCAGGGTTTCTGCCGCCCAGTGGGTGGAGTTGGCGCGTGCCGCCCTCCACGCCGCCGGAGTCTCGGCCTCCATTATCGAGGATGCCGCCGCGCCGGGGATCGCGGAAGTGGTCCGGCAGGCGCAGCGCATGTTGGCGGCCTCCGCGCTGGCGCGCGCGGCGGCATCGGCTCCAGAGGTCCTGATGAACGCCCTGGAGACGCGCCGCGCCTTCGCCGCTCTGATCGCGCTCGAACTAGATCCCGCCGTGGCGCGCCCGTTTGCTCGCGCTCGGGCGCTGGTGAGCGCATTGAGCGACGCCATGCACCCGGCGACGTTTCGCGCGCCTCTGGCGCCGCTTCCGCATTCGCGCGACAAAGAGCGTGAGCCGCAAGCTCTCCTGAATGATGACGTGCCCGCGGCCGTCACGCGCCGCGCCTTCACGAACTTCGGCGGGCTGCTGTTCCTGCTGAGATTGATCGAAGAACTGGGCCTACCCGACGAGATCCTGGGGCGCTGCGCCCAGCGCCCCTTTCGCTGGGCGCTGCATCAGCTTGCCCTGGCGCTGGTTCCCGCCGAGGCGGAGGACCCCGCGGCCCTGGCGTTCGCCGGACTGCTTCCCAACGCCGTTCCGCCAACCCGCGATGAAGAACCGCCCACGGATGTAGAGCGCGAGATCATCGCTTCCTTTGTGGAGCGAATCCAGGCTGCGCTCGAAAAGCTTCTCGAAGAGAAGCAGCCCATCGCCCTCGTCTGCCATCGCGCGGCGGAAATCGTCGCCGACCCGGGTTGGATCGAAGTGCGGCTTTCACTGAACGACGTCTCGACCGCGATCCGCCGCACGGGTCTCGACCTGGATCCCGGCAATGTGCCGTGGCTCGGCGTTGTCGTGAGGTTTGTCTATGAGTGAAGCTTGCCTGGCGGCGCAGCGGCTGGCATTCGAGACCGGCATTCTGGCGGGACGCCTGGCGGCTTTTCTCGACCGCGTGTTTCCCGATGCGGACCGGGCCCCCGATGGCCACGATTTCCTGAAATCCGCCTTTAGGTCGGCCGCGAATGGCCGGCCGCTCGAAGACTTCGACAGCAACCCCCTCAGCCGCCCCGAAGGCCCGCCCCAGCCACTAGACCGCTTGGCGGGCGCCCTGGCGCTCTCCCGCATCTAAATTGAGCTGTGCTTGCTGGCCGGCATGCCCGAGGAACATGAGGGCTTCGCCGCCGTATTCCGCGCGCTGCATCCGCGTGGCGAATCGCGTCCCACTACGGGCCTTGCGGCGCAACTGTTCTCTGGAAACGCGCAGGACCGGTGCGGCTTCCGCGCGCTGTTGGAGTCGAGCCGAGCCGTGGCTGGCGGAGCCTTGCGCGTAACCGGCGATGCCCCCTTCTTTGAGCGCTCTCTGGAACTGGCCGTGGGGCTATGGCCGGCGTTGGCGGACATCGATTCATGGCCGGCCGCAGTTCCACGCCTGTCCGCGCCCATCATTTTGGCCGGGTTGGATGAGTGGCTTGCCTTTCCGGCCGTCGCACGCGCTGCTACCGCCATCGCGCGCCGTGATCCGTGCACGGTGCTGGTCATGGGCGAGACCGAAGACGCCGCGTTCCACCGCGCGTTGGCGCTGGTGGCCCATGCCGGCTTCGAGCCCGCAGGCTTCGCGCTGCCGCCGCAACCGGACGGCGCGCTGGAACGGTTGATCCGCGTGCATGTACTGACGCGCGGGGTAATACCGGTGATGCGCATTGCCGCTCCCGAGGGTCCGGGCACCGCCGAGGCGCCACAGTTCCTGGATTTCCCCGGCCCCACCGTGCTCTGCGCCCGTGCGGGCGGTCTGCAGGTCCGCGGCCTGAGACCCTTGATCACCGTTACGGCGGATCGTCTGAGCCCCGCCGCACGCCGCCGGCTGTGGCGCGCGGTGCTGCCGGCGCTGGCCGAAGAAAGCACCTATCTCGCGGCGCGCTATCCCCTCGAGCCCGCCGCGGCCGCCACCGTCGCCGCGGATCTGAACGCTTTGCAGGAGCTCGAATCGCGGCCGGCAACGGTGGAGGACGCGTCCGCGATCGTCCGGGCGCGCGCCGGGCTTTCGCTCACGGGCGGCGTCAAGCTCATCACCCCCACGGCTACCTGGGACGACCTCGTACTACCCAAGGACCGCCTCGCTCAACTGCGTGAGGCCTCAGCCCGTCTCCTGCTGCAGGACCGGGTGCTCGATGAGTGGGGATTCCTCAAAGGCCGCCCGGGCGCCCGCGGCGTGCGCATGCTCTTCGCCGGTCCGCCGGGCACCGGGAAGACCCTCTCCGCCGAGGTGCTGGCGCATTCCCTGTCGGTAGACCTGCTCTACGTGGATATCTCGCGCGTGGTCTCCAAATGGATCGGCGAAACCGAAAAGAACCTCGCTTCCGTTTTCGAGGCCGCCGAGCGCGCCCAGGCGGTGCTCTTGTTTGATGAAGCCGACGCACTCTTTGGCAAGCGCACCGAGGTTTCCGACGCGCACGATCGCTACGCCAATCTCGAGACGGCCTATCTGCTCTCGCGCCTGGAGCGCTTCGAGGGCCTTGCGATCCTGGCTACCAACCTGCGGCAGAACATCGATCCGGCATTTATTCGCCGGCTCGAATTCGCCATTGATTTCGACGCGCCCGACCGCGAGGAGCGCCTGACGCTGTGGCGGGCGCACGTGCCGCGCAGCGCTCCGCTGGCGAGCGACGTCGATCTGCACGAGCTCGCGGCGCGCTACGCCATGGTGGGCGCCTTCATCCGCAACGCCGCCGTAGCGGCCGGGTTTCTTGCCGCCGGCAACGGCGGGATCATCAACCGGGACCATTTTATCCACGCCATCCGTCGCGAATATGAAAAGTCCGGACGCGCGTTTCCCGGCGCCTCGGCCGGCGTGGGGAACTCTTAGCGAGAGAGGAATTCCGTATGGCTACACTTCTTGCCTTTTGGACCGATCAAAAAACCCAGGCCGACGCCGCTCTCCCGGCTGCGTTAACGGCGCTCACCAGCGCGCAAAACGATCTGGTTACCCAGCGCGCCAATCTGGCCAAAGCCAACCAGGAGTTGGCGGACTTAGTAAAACAGACTGCACAGATCCGCACCGATCTAGCCGAGGCCGTTACCCCTGCTGACGTGGACGCCCTCGAGCCCAAGCTGGCCACGGCCATCCGCGACACCCGCGTCAAGCAGGCCGAGATCATCGGCATCGAAGGCGCGATCGATACGGCGCAAACGACGCTCGATCTGGCCACCGCTACTGTAGCGTCCGCCACGGCGCGTGTATATGCGGTTGCGGCCGCCCTCGAAGCGGCGGATCAGCAGGACAAGGACCGCGTCCAGGTGGCGGCCGGACAGGCCGTTCGAGCCTCCAACTCCGTCACGATCTCCGGTTTAACCGGGCACCCGTTTATCGTCAATGACGTGATCACCGTCATGGGAATGACGGACACCAGCTTCAATGGCACGTTCACGATCAGCGCAGTTACCGATACCTCAATTACCTATCCACAAACACAAGTAGCCGTGGGAAGCGGACAGGCCGTTCGAGCCTCCAACTCCGTCACGATCTCCGGTCTAACTGACCATCCGTTCATCGTCAACGACGTGATTACTGTCATAGGGATGACGGACACCAGCTTCGACGGCACATTCACGATCAGCGCAGTTACCGATAACACCGTCACCTATCCACAAACGCAAGCCGACGCCACCTCGGGTGATGGTGTAATACAAGCAGCCGACGCCACCTCGGGTGATGGTGTAATACAACCCGATGCCACATCGGGCGGCGGCGTAATATTCGGTAAGCGGGCGCTGCGTCTGCGTCACAAGCTCGCCACGCCGCCGCTCAGCACCATGGTGGCCGATGCCACGGCAGCGCTGGCGGCTAACCCCTGGACCGACGCCAACGCGCGCATCGAGGCGGACATCCCGCTGGAGCTGCTCGCTTGCGCCAGGGAACGCGCCAACGTGGAGTTGAAGCGCCTCGAGAATGATAACAAGAAAGTCGCGGAAACCGCTAACCTCCTGGGTAACGAACAGCAGCTATTCGACAACGCCGACGCCGCCTTCCGCGACTACGTCGTCAACGCCAAGGGACGCTTCGATCAGGCGCTGGCCATTGCCGCGCGCGTGGCCGATCCCAAACAGAATCCGCTGACCGAGGCGCAAAAACTCAGCATTAATAACGCAGCGCTCGAAAAGGAGCCAGTGTTGGATGCCGGGGATGCCGCCGTGGCCCGCCAGGTGGTGGCCACGGCACAGATCGACGTGGATGCCAAGCAGACCGACCTCGACGTCGCGCGCCTCAAGGCGCTGGCTAGGGACATTGACAAAGATCCAGAAACCGATCCGGTCGATCTGGCCGTAATAGCCGCAATAGCCGCGCTAGACACCGCGAATACGACTCTTGACAACGCCAAGACCGCCTTTACTGCCGACATGCAGACCCTGCTCACGGATTGGGAGACCGCCGTGCCCGACACCGCATGGCGCAACCTCGCCGACTTCGAAGAGGCCACGCGGCTGCTCATCGGTCTGAGAACCGATCCCGCGCCGCTGGTCACCGCGATGGATGATGCCGAAGCCGCCCTGGTCGCTGCGCTGAGCACGGCGGAAAAGGCCGGGCGCACTCTAAGCCTGCTCGAGAGCGAGGCGCTCAAGGCTGCCTCAAAGGCACGCTTCGATACGGGCAGCCTCCCGCGCCGCGCGCTCAGCGCCTTGCGCGGCGATAGCTGACACACACGCTGTCTCAGGAGATTTGGCGATGGCCGACACCCCAGACATCACGACCTGCCCGGATACTTCCGCCGGGCGGGAAGACTCCCAGAGCCCGTTCTACGCGCTGAGCTACCACTTCGGCATGCTGCTCGGCGTGGATGATTTCGCCACCGAGCAGCTCTACCATCACGGCAAGATGCGGCTGCACAACGCCTGGCTGCATCGGGCTGGCGTGATCTGGGGCTTTGGCGTCCGCCTCGATGTGGAGCCTGGCGAGATCCGCGTGCTACCCGGTCTGGCCCTGGATGCCTCGGGACACGAGCTGCACCTGGATGCCGATGCCTGCGTCAACGTGGTCGAGTGGTTCCTGGCACACAAAGACGATGAGGGTTTCGTCTCCAACACGACTGCAACCGGTTTCACGTTCGATGCGCACGTGGAGATCCGCTTTAAATCTTGTCTGACACGGCAGGTACCCGCGCTGCTCGAACCCTGCGAGGGCGGATCGGGGGGCACGGCGTACTCGCGCGTTTTCGAGACCGTGGATATCCGGTTGCTGCCGGGCAAAGCCCCCGCGCCCGCCGCGCCGCCCTATCATCGGCTGCGCGTGCTGTTCGGTCTGGAGGATCCTCTTCCCGCGGATCAGCCAGTCGTCGATGTGCGCACCGCAGTGCTCGCACTTGCGAGCGAGCAGCAGCCCGCGGCTTACCTGCAAGCCCTGCGCAAGTTGGCGGCGCTCGATGAGATCGACCTGCAACCTGCTAAAAGCACCGATGATACGACGCGTTTGCTCTTCCCGGCGCCGGGCGACTCCCCTGTGGTTCTGGCGGATATCACCGGGATTACCCTTGATCGCAGCGGCGATAGTGGCAGCCTGAAACTCACCGGGGGCGAGGTGGACGTTACGGTGCGTCCCTCCCACATCGCGACCGCCACGATACAGGAACTGCTGTGCGGTCCCTTGTTCAGGAATGTTGTGTCATCTTCGACGGCTGCCGGGCCTCGCGTGCTTCCAGCGACGGTTCAGATCACCGCCAACGCTATCGACTTCCGATTGGATAAGGATCTGCACGGCCGGAGCGTCACCACGGATGCCTTCTCAGTCACAACCTATACGGACCCCGGCGGATGGCGAAATGTCGCTTTCACCGTTGCTGCGGCCAGCGCCCCACCGAGCGTGAGCCTGCAACTGAGGACGCCGCTGGCGGCAGGAATGCTGGTGCGATTTATCGCACGCGGGACCGGCCCGAGGCCGCTGTTGGGAACCGATCTCGCGCCACTCGCCGGCGCCGCCGGCGGCCCAAAGCCGCCGCCCCACGATGGCCTCGATTTCGTCTTCATGCAAGCGAGGAACCCGCCCGATGTCGCTGCCGGCGACGAAGCTGGCGCCTCCCGCGGAAGCCGCAGGCGATCCCGGACCCGGCCATCATAGCGGTCTTTATTTCGTCTTCGTGAAATTCAGGAGCTAGCCATGTCGATCAGCATTACCAACACCGTGAAAGGGCCGTTGGTGCTCGTTACGCAGCAGAGCGGCGTGACGGTGATCCCCCAACCTACACCGCTCACCCGCCTCAACTATTTTGACGGCAAGTTCCTGCGCGCCAGCGATCTGAGCGCGGAGCAGCTCTACCTCCGCCGCCTGGTGGATCTTTCCAATCAGGCCGGCGGGCCGGGCGTGGCGCACGGGTATGATCTTTCGCTCGGGACGGGCGGCGACACGCTCAACGTCGGCCCCGGTCTGGCCATCGATCCCCAGGGCCGCGTGCTGCTGTTGCCGCAAGGCTTTTCGATCGGGGTACAGGAACTGATAGAACGGTCGCGCCAGTTGCAGAGTACGCCCGCCGCCGCTTCGATCGACAACGGCGGCTTCGCCGATTGCACGGTGGTGGCGGAAACCCCGCCGGGCAGCGTGGTGCAGGCCGGCAACCTCTATCTGATCACCATCGGGTTTTCCGAGGCGCTGTGCGGGACGGAGGATGTCTTCGGCAAGCTCTGTGAAGAGGCTTGCGCGACCAGCACGGACCGGCCGTTCCTCGTAGAGGGCGTGGTTCTGCGCGCCATTCCTCTCCAGCTTCAAACGCCGCTGCCCATCTCCGGCGCCGTGGCCTTGAGCCAGCTTCACCTTCGCTCCCGCGTCGCCTCATCCTATTTTGAGGATGAGCGCAAGAAAGTAGCGAGCTTCATCTCGGGAGACGGCCTGCGCTCGGACGTTTGGTGTTTCGGGGCCGAAGCCGCGGGTGGCTTCGACGTCCCGATCGGCGTGATCTCGCGTGCGGGCAATACCACACTGTTTCTGGATGCTTGGATCGGACGACGTGAGCGCATCGATACACCCGCCAAACGCTACTGGCAGTGGCGCATGGCCATGCGGCCGTGGGATGTATTTCTCGCTCAGATCCTCCAGTTCCAGTGCCAATTGAGCGGCCTGTTCAAACAGCAGCCCCCGGCTGACGGTGGGGACGACGATCCTTGCGCAAGCACACGGTCCCTTATTCGTGAGGCATCCGACACTGTCGCAAAAATTGCCAACTTCTATGAAACCGTCACCACGCGGTTCACCTTGCAACCATTGCTCGTGTCCGACAATGCCAGCGCGGCGCAGCCCCCGGTGCTCGAAGGCGGCCTTGCCACGTTGCTCGACTTCCAGAAGCGCCTGCAGGCAGGGGGTGCGGCGGCCCTCATCCCCAGTGATAAGTTCCTGATCGATGGCGGCATCATCGAATTGCCTAGCGCCGGATATTTGCCCGTCGCTCCCAATTCCGTCGCAAGTGTGAATGACCAGGTGCGCCGCTTGCTAGGCAAGGGCCTCGATCTGCACTTCTGCGTGGTGCGGTCGGATTTCGTCGCCCATGCCTTGGAAGAGGCCCAGCATATGGAGCGCATCTCCTTGCTCCAGGGCCTGGACGCCCCGAACAACCACCCCGAGGTGGATATCCTGGTTCCCGATGGCGAGATCATCGAACAGAAGCGCCTGAGTCCCGGGCTCGGTTTCGAGGCGAGCGTCGACGTCAACCCGGCCCTGCTGGTCCGTCAAGACACCGACGAGCCCACACCAGTTATCGCCCGCCGCGTGCCAGTCATTTTCCGCGGTGCGGCTCGCTCTGAAGAGCTGGCCTCGGGCGGCGGCGCGATCTATTTGAGCGGCGCGCTTGAACCTGGCCTCTCCGCAACGATTGATACGCCCAGGCCAAGCGGCGCGACCGATACGGCAACGATGAACGCGACGCCTCTCGAAGCAGGGGCGCAAGCCGGGGTAAATCAGCCAAGCGCCGGGGTCTGGATCAGCTTGAGCTGCGAGCGCAACGTCTTCGCGCTCGAACGCGGCGACACGACCAACGTCAACGCCCGCGCCGTTGTCGGTGTCAATCAGGCCGGCGCCGCAGGCAATCAACCGAAGAGTCCGCGCCTCGACATCGAGCTCAATGGGGTTTTCGAGGTCACGGAGGAAGCCGCTTTCACCGGCACCGGGCGCCGCCTGAAAGGCCGCTTCCGCGACGCACAGCTCTCCATCCTGGGGCCTGCTTTCGGCGATACATCGCAGCGGCGCACGATCCTGGTTGATCTCAACGCCACGGTCACGCTGACGAAAGAATCTCAAATCGAGATCCTCCTCGATCACGAACAGAACAGCGTTGAGCTGTCGGCCAATTGGGGCAACAAACCGCTCGAAGCGAAAGGCTTAATCTCCATTACATCGAAGGGGGCCGAAGGGCAACAGCAAGAGACGCCGCTGGCCGAAGCTTCGCTCAAAGAAAACGAAGACGTGCTCTCGGCTAAGGACGCCAAGCACGTGTTGGCCCTTCAAGCGCTCGAAGCCGTTGCCGCCGCGCTCGGCGACGTGAGCTTCGCCGACGCCAAAGCCAAGCTGCTCTTCCCGCCGCCACCCAAACCGACGGATGAGCTTCTGGTGCGAGGTACGAGAGATTGGGTGCTGTTCCATCGGCGCCGGACAAAGCACTGTAGCGAAGAGAAGCTTGCGCCCCCGCTAGTTCCATCGCGGCGCTACCAGGTTTACCAAGTGCTGGCTAAGGACGATCAGGAGGCTCGGGACTTGAGGACCCTTCTGCTCGCCGGCCGATTCCCTCCTGGCAGATTGGCCCAAGTCGGGATCGTCGAATACGGCGGCGGCGTGGCCACGCTGCTCACGCCAGCCGCGGACATCCTGAAAGATTGGAAGATTGCCAAACCGGGAAACACGATCATCTTTGGCGCGATTGGCAACCAGGAGTCGGCAGCAGCGGATGGTAAAACGCTGTCACTCGCTCGTCTGGACCGTCTCGAAGACGCGCTCGCGCCGATCTCGAGATTGGCTCCGCAAGCGCAAGACGATTTCTTGGGCAATGTGCCATCTTCCATTCTGGGTTCCGGTGTGGATGGCGCAATCGTCCTGATCACCCTGATGGTCATTCCCGCGAACGCCAATCTCAGCATCACCAAGACCGCGACGGTGGCTGAGAGGGCGGATGGTAATTTCAAGATCACCTACATCCTGACGGTGACCAACATAGGTCCCTCGGACGCGGAGAATGTGACGGTGACCGATCCCGTTCCGGCCAACACGACCTTCGACTCGGCGACGGGCACCCCATTCTGGAGTCAGACCCTTCCGCCGGACGACGGCACTGGCGAAAGTGTCTTCTCGAAGACTTTATTTCCAAGCGGTGAAACTGCCCGCTTCGAGATCGAGGTCAGCGTTCCCCGCCCGGATAACCCGGCCCCGGTTCGCATCACCAACACGGCGACGATCAGGTCATCGACAACCGATCCGGAGACAGCCACCGTCGTCACAACAATCCAAATCCGTCCATCTTGAGGACGGCGCCGCCATGGCATTTGGCGACAGATGTCGCTTCCAAGGACGACGCGCGCGGTGCGGCAACTGGGGAGAGCTTCGATGGTCTCAGCCGGAAAGCCGGCGCCGGTCGCCACTCGGCAGACGGTAGAATCTCTGAACGATCTTGACTGTCAGCAGTCTGCAGAGGATTTGACAGACCCCGGACGACTTCGATGAGATTATTTTCTTCGACCTTAACGCGGGGTAGCGCTAACCTGGCTTTCTCAGGGTTCCGAGGACCGGTATGCTTGACAGCTCACGAGCCCAGCAGTACTATGCCTCTTGATAAAAAAGGGCGTTACAAATCCCTATTCACCCTGCGGAAAACATCTGAAGCGTTGAGCCAACGGGACAAGGGCATGTTGACCCAGATCGGCGTCCGGCTCGACGGCGTGGACGATCTTCCTGGAGTGATAGCTCCAGCTTTCAGTGTTCAAATTCCGGTTTTCCTGACCGCAGAGAGAGATTGGTATGTTCGCATCGCGTAACCACAATCAGGCTAAAGAGCCGGTAGTGAGAAGACCTGAGCGTGGCGATTCTACGCCCGATAGGAAAACCTCGTCCGAACAGAACCCTCTGTGGCAATCGCTCGCCATGCGCTCAGGCATCCTTCAACCTAAACTGACCATCGGCCAGACCGATGACCCATACGAGCGGGAGGCGGACCGCATCGCCGATCAGGTTATGCGCATGTCCGCGCCGCCATCGGATGGCTACGGGCTTTCGATCACGCCTGGCGCTTCTCACCGGGCACAACGCAAATGCGCAGCGTGTGAGGAAGAAGAGGATGACAGCGCCTTACAACGCAAAGAGAGCGGTGGCGCTGATGCTCAAGCTACTGCGCCGGCGATAGTGCACGAATCATTGAGTTCGCCGGGGCAACCGCTTGATGCAGAGACGCGCGCTTACTTTGAACCACGTTTCGGCAGCGACTTCAGTGAAGTGCGCGTGCATACTGATAGCCGCGCGGTCGAGTCAGCACGGGCGGTGAATGCCCTGGCATACACGGTGGGGAGAGATGTCGTGATCCGCGACGAGAAGGTCTCTCCGGTATCACCGGCCAGCAGACGCCTCCTTGCGCATGAGCTGACCCATGTGATCCAGCAGGGGGGCGCCGCCACTACCCGCGGTCCCGTCGTTTCCCTGGCAAACATGGGATCGACTCGGCCAGGTGTTCCTCGTCTCTACCGAACTCCGGACGATAGAACGACGGAGTCGGAGTCTGGTTATGAGCTCGAAGGCAGCCTTTCGCTCAGCTTTCAAGGCGGCGGATCGATAGTCGCTCGCTATCACACCGAGCAGGAAACCCCATCTGCGGGCATACCCTTTCACTGGCTGGCGTTGACCCAGGATGTGTTCAACAATCCGCCGCTCTTACCGCTGCTGGAAGAGGCGTGTGGTCAATGGGTCCGTTTCGACATCGGCGAGACATCACCTGATACGCGCGAGAGCATGCCGGATCCGGTCGAGGGCAGTACATCCGAGTTCGGAGAGTCCAACCCCGAGGAACTCGGCGCATCTCCCGAGCAAACCCTGGGCAGCGCAGACGGGTTCGGGACGGTCTGGATGCGGATCAATCCTGCAATAACGATAGAAGCCGTGGCGGATAGCCTGGCCTTTCCGAAGATAATGAATCTTCACCTCCAAAAGATGGCCTCCAGGACTGGGCCTGATGTCGTCGCGGAGTTTTTCAGCGGTCTCGCCGAGGGGTTGGGAGACGACTTCGGCTCCGAGGTGAACGAACTCGGCCGTAAGTTTGCTACTCTGGGGCCTATTAGTTTTCTATTGCAGCCATGGATGCTAGCCGGCGCTAGCTACGAGATTTACAGTCAGGCTTCCGATCTCGCAGAGACGGCAGGGGCGCTTCTCGCAGATCCAGAGGGCGCCAAAGAACTGGCCAAGACCTTCTTCCAGAGCGTTTTCACGGAGGGGGCCACGGTCGCGCGCGACTTCGGCGTGGCTATCGGCAAGGACGCTCGCTCCAAAGTCGGCGCATTGGTTAACGCGGGAAAGAGCGAGGGAGGGGGCGCCGAGTCCACGGCCGGTAACTTGGCCGAGACGGCAAGGACTGCCACACATTTCGCCTTCGAGCTTGGTCGTATCCTCGGCCCAATCGTTTTCGAGATCGTCCTCGACATAGTAGCTCCCGGCGCCATCCTCCTTCGAACGGGCGGAGTAGCCATTCGATCTGTCATCCGCGGCCTCAGTGCGATGCCGAACCTGGGGATCGGGCAGCGTCTCACACACCTTGGCGGGAAGGCGCTCCGGCAACTCGTGAAATCGCGCGACTTCAATGTACTTGGCGAAACTCACCCTCACTATCTGACCCTCCAATTGAGCGGCGGCAGGCTCGTTTGCGCGGTCTGTAGCGACCCTCCGTGTAAAGACCTCCTTATGAGGATCGAGACTGTACTCAAATCAGACCTCGACGACGACGAGCGCAAGACTCTCGAGGGCCTCCAACGTAGAGTAATGGCGCATCGTGATGCGTGGGGCGGGCTCAAAGAAGACGATGCCAAAAAAATTCTTGATGAGTTTACGGAGGAATTCGAAAGCTCCCAGGATGCGGCAATAATAGTAACCAGGGATGAGGAGTTGAGAGATAGGACGACACCAGATCCTGATACAGCCCCATCGGTAACATTCACGTGGAACCAAGAAGACCTCATAGAGCATGTCAATGAGCATTTTGGAGGTCTCAAAAAAGATATCCTCCAGGCGCTTCGGGAAAGGTCTACAGACGAGAGCTTTCTGAGCGCGCTAAATGAGGAGGTGGCCAGGTTGACCCCAGAGGAAAAAGATCAACTGATAAATAATGGCCAAAAGATCTGGGTTCCAGACGTAACCAAACCTGTATCTGTAGACTACCATTGCAAAGTTCTTCTCGCGAGGATAAGGGTGTATGAAGATCTTGCCGCCAACCTCCTTAGCCGACCGGTGGATGACGTCGATATTTATGGTTATAGACGCAGCAATGGCGAGTTGGTTAAATACAACCACCAAACTCGTGAGTTTGCTGTTGCTTCTGAAACGGGGCAAGTACAGAGTTATTTCAAATGCGACGGTTTGGAATACTACCGTAACGACTTTGAGAAACGATCTGGCGCCTCAAAATTGTAATAAATCTCGTCAATGTCGAGCCGTAACCGTATAACAACGCAACTAGAGCGCGTTGCGATTGCATGTACGGTTCGTAGTCCCGGCTTAGCCGGAATCGTCTGGCCCTTGAGCCTTTCCGCCTAAAGGCGGGACTACAAACATCCGTACACTGAACCGCAAAACGCGGGATGAGGTTTTCGGGAGAGACAACAGCGACTTTGCCCCAATCCCTATGCGAGAATCCGCTTCACAACATTTCCTTCTACGTCCGTCAACCGAAAATTCCTACCCTGGATTTTATATGTCAGCCGGGTGTGATCGATGCCCAAACAATGTAGGATCTTTGGCGCGATTGGCAACCGGGAGTCGGCAGCAGCGGATGGTGAAGCGCTGTCACTCGCTCGTCTGGACCGCCTCGAAGACGCGCTCGCGCCGATCTCGAAATTGGCTCCGCAAGCGCAAGACGATTTCTTGGGCAAATCTTCCATTCCGGCTCCGGGGGTGGATGGCGTAATCGTCCTGATCACCCTGATAATTATTCCCGCGAACGCCGATCTCAGCATCACCAAGACCGTGGCGGTGGGTGATTCCAAGATCGCCTACATCCTGACGGTGACCAACAAAGGCCCCTCGGACGCACGGGATGTGACCGTGACCGATCCCCTTCCGGCCAACACGACCTTGGTCTCGGCGACGACGGACGCCGCAGGGTGGACTCCGACCCATCCGCCGGTCGGGGGCACTGGCGTCGTTGTCTTCTCGAAGGCTTTAGTTGAAAGCGGTGAAGCTGCCGTCCTCACGATCGAGGTCAACGTCAAGGTTCCCGAGGATGACCCGGCCCCGGTGGTCATCAGCAACACGGCGACGATCAAGTCATCGACAACCGATCCGGACCCGTCTAACGACGCAGACACCGTCGTCACAACAATCCTTTGATCTTGCGGACGGTGCCGCCATGACACTTGCCGATAGATGTCGCTTCCAAGCACGACGCGCGCGGTGCGGCAACTGGGGAGAGCTTCGATGGTCTCAGCCGGAAAGCCGGCGCCGGTCGCCACTCGGCAGACGGTAGAATCTCTGAACGATCTTGACCGTCAGCAGTCTGCAGAGGACTGAACAGAACCCGGACGACTTCGATGAGATTATTTTCTTCGACCTTAACGCGGGGTAGCGCTAACCTGGCTTTCCCAGGGTTATGAAGGCAAAGAGGATTTCAAGGTGTTTGCGGCTATAAATCCCGAATCCTCAAAGACTAAAGCTGAGAAGACACCCACTCAGGTAAACGCGAAAGGCGAAACCGCGGAGCGGGTTCATGTTAATCAGCTCTGGAATTTACTGGCGACGGGGATACAGGCCAAGCTCACCGTCAGCGCCCCGGATGACCCTTACGAACGGGAGGCCGACCGCGTCGCCGAGCAGGTCATGCGCATGCCTGCACCGCAATCGGACGGTCACGGGTTTTCGATCACGGTTGTCACTGCTCATCAAGCGCAACGCAAGTGCGCAGAGTGTGAACAAGAAGAGGAAGAAGGCACATTGCAACGCAAAGAGAACGGCAGCGCCGCCGAGGCTCCGGCTACGGCTCGAACCAGAATCCGCGTTCCAGTCGGTCGAGATCTACCAAGAGTTCCCCGCAGATGAGCGATTCTATGCGGATGTCGCGCAGGGCAACACGTACGCGGCGAACGTCCTTTTTGATGTGTACACCGCCTACAACCGCGACATGGCGTACTTCGTTGAGACGAAGGGACTCTCGCCTGGGAACGCGCGCAACGAGCTGCGTCGGATCAACGACGAGGTTTTCCGTCTCGTGATCGAGGCCTCCATGATCATCCTTACCTCCGGCGCCTCAATTGGCGCGGTGTCTTCGACTCAGCGCTCTGTCGTCGAGGCGGCCGAACGTACCGGGTTCGCGCGGCGTCAGACCGAGAAGGTGCCCTTCGTGACTCTTGATGAGCAACAGAAGGCGATCGACGCCATCGTCACGAGAGGCAGTAAGGCGGGCCGTCCTTCTCCGGAGGCGGTGATAAATGCGAGGAAGGCTCTCACGGCTGGTACCGCCACGATGGAGGAGTTCAAAATCCTCCTCCGAGATTCGGTCGAGGACGCTTGGAATTTCATCAACGCCACCCGCAAGGCGTTCAGAAAGCCAGGCAACCTGTCGAACTGGGAGGTCCTGAGAGGGGCATGTGGCATTGGGCGCGACTGTTCGGCGGCCTCGATCGCGTCGATGGGCGGCGAGAGTTCCGGTCCCGTGATCATCCGTCAGTTCCGGGCGGGTGAGGTGCTCCACGGTCCGAATTTCAAATTCGGCGTTCACGAATTCAGCACCGTTGAGTTTCCCGATGGCACAACGTTCCTAGTCGACCCGACATTTGCGCAGTTCCTGCGCGCCGAAGGCGAGGCGGTGAAGATGGGCAGCAACATTCGCGACCTGGTGATGAGCCACGAGGCGATGGCTGAATTGTCGGAATCCCTGCTCCGACAGGGATTCACGGAGCTCGACGACATGACGGCCGCGTTGTACGTCAGGTGCATGCATGCAGGCAGTAGCTGGTGAGACTGAGGCATTGGGCGATGCATCCGCTCCGATGATGGCTCGCAAGATTCTCGATGGCTCGGGGGCGCACAGAACGGATACTGTCGGCGCAGGTCAGGCTGGCATCGCCGCGGATCTGCGCGAGGGCCTGTTGAGCCAGGCGGAAGAGGCGCGTGGCCTGCTCAAGCAGGCCGGTGGAAGCGATGAGTTGGTGATTGGGTTGGAGTGGTTAATCAACCGGCTCGATGAGTGAGCGCCCGGGGGACGTCCAAAGGCCAGGCGGCGGACGTGAGACCAGCGGTACAGAGTTGGCACTGGATGGCCAACCTCGCCCGCGCTAGCTAGGCAGGAGGCGGTTGTGGCGTATGCCCGGATGACAGTGGCGCGAGCACCCGCCGCCCGGCACTACCCCGGGCGGGGCGCGCCGCAGCAACCTCTGCCGATCAGCTCACCGGGTGACTGCGTCGAGCGGGACGCCGACCAGGTGGCGGGGCACACCGATGTCAGGGATCGACTTGCTGGATCCCTCGGCGGCGGCCAACCGCTTGACGCGGAGTCCAGAGCGTTCATGGAGCCCCGCTTCGGACACTCCTTCGCCGATGTCCGCGTCCACGCTGATGAGGCCGCATCCGCGCTCTGCGACGACCTCTCCGCGCGTGAGGCTAAAAGGGGTCAGACTCGTCTGGATCTCGTCTCACCTGTCAGATTCGCGAAAAAACAACAAATGGTGTCAGATCTTGTTTTTTGCCATGCTCCACGATAGTCTTGTCCCATGTCGAGACCCTTACGAATCGAGTTTGCCGGAGGGTTGTATCACGTGACCTCCCGTGGGGATGGACGTGGGGCGATTGTCCCGGGCTAGGAGGACCGGTGTCTGTTTCTGGTGTGCTGTCCGAGGTCATACAGGGTTTCAACTGGGCGATGCATGCCCATTCCTTGATGGACAACGCCTACTATCTCGTGATCGAAACGCCGGACGGCAATCTACAGGGCATTCAGCAATTGAACGGGGTCTACACGCAACGCGGCAATCGCCAGCGTGGCCGCGTCGGGCATGTGTTCCAGGGCAAGTCACAAGGCGAAAAATTGCGCTGGGAGAAGCCGGAAGGCCGGCACCGGTCGCCACGCGGCAGACGGTAGAATCTCTGAACGAGCACCACTGCAAGGAGGTGCAGACGGTCAGACGGGCGCGGGCGGCTTCGATGAGATCATCGTCTTCTAGCTTAACGCTGGGAGGTGATTCGTGGGAGTCCTAAGGCCTCCCCGATTCGTTACAAAGGTGAGCGGAAAAGGAGGGCTTTAAGTGCTTACAACTAAAAGCCGGGAATCCCCGAAGATCAAAGCCGAGGGGGTACCGAGCCGCACAAAGCCCAAGCTCGAAACTCCAGAGCGGGTTCAAGCGAACCCGCTCTGGCAGCAGCTTGCGACACGGGTTCAAGCCAATCGAGGTCACAGGCCACGCCGCCGACCAGCTCGGGCTACCACAGGGCACGCGCATCACTCTGCGGATATTGATCGTGTCGAGCGAAAGTGTGGCGCAGGCGATGGAGATGCTCGGAATCAGGTCATTGCCGAGGGTGATCAGGCGCGCTGCCGGCACCAGCCCCCCGCTGAGGCAGCCGGCAGCGTTCGAGTCCGCGCCCGAATCTTTCGAACAGGTGCCACGCTTGCCGGCGGCGGCACGGTCTGGGTCCGCCCCAGCGGCCTTGGGCCGGCGCGTGCTCGCCTACGAGGCGCCCGCGGTACGGGGATCGACTACCGCCGCGGGCGTGGCAATGCCGGTCGTCGGCATCGTCGACGAGTTGTTGGTCGGCGGCGACATGGCGCGCATCCGCCGTATCCTCTCCCACTCGCTCGCACCAAATGCCGAGGAGCGGGACTTCATGCGCTCCTATGGTTTGGACTGGAACGATGAAACCTTGTCTTACCACATCATGAGTATCGGATGGCGGCTCTACTGGATCGGGAAGTGGATCTTAAATCCGATGGTGCTCAATCCCGAGGCCGATCCCGAGATACAAAACCTAGCGTGATGGACGCGGCATCGGGGCTGGGCATTTGTCGCTCTAAGGCTCGCGCTCCCTGGACCTTCCTTGAGCACTTGGCTAACGTGCCTCTTTTGGGATAAACCGTAAAGGAACCGTATAATATAACCCTCCTCAGGAAAATCTGTGGGTGAACTTTGGTTCCGGTAGAGCGCCAAGTGCATGATACAAAGCGACTTCCAGCCCATGATAGGTCCGAAAACCGTAAGCCTTTCTGGTAGTGAGTTTGGCC
>JALZID010000220.1 GCA_030860485.1 Pseudomonadota bacterium
CAAAGGGGTGACACGTGCGGTGCATTCGTGTGAAACTCTCATTGGGGCAGCCCTCCGGATCTAGGTTTGATTTACCAACTTCCTATTATCCCAGAGGTCTCCTGCCCCATCACCCACCTAGCCCCCCCGACAAAATTGTCATATTCGACGACAGACCCTCGCCTAACTCATTGATTCTAAGGTCAGAGGGGGATCTACTCCCAACTCCTTCATCAGCGAGTGCTCGTCAAAACCGAAGGTGCCCGTCTCGGTGGCGAGGTCCACGTCGAAGCCCGCCTTGGTCAGCGCCGCGAACGGGTGGAGCGCCTCGGTGAAGAACAGGCCGGTGCGCTTCCCATCTGCGTAGAAGACGCCGTTGTAGCTGGTGATCGCAATAAGGGCCTTGCGGGGGATGGAAGTTGTCATGATGCCTCCTTTTGGTGATGATGGTTTGGATTCGTGAGAGCCTGTCCTGCCATTTTGGACTGGTCGAACACAAAAACCATAAATGCATTATCTGGTACTTGCCATTCGCTGCTTATGCCATGACGACTTGCCGGTTTAAAACCGAATCGCGGGTAATACTCGGGGTGCCCCAACACTATTATGAAAGGGCATCCGTCGACCCGTAGTTTGCTGATACCATACTTGATCAATTGAGTGCCAACGCCTTGCCGCTGGTGCCCTGGTAGCACTGCCATAGGTCCTAACCCCATGCCCAACACTTTCTCTCGGTCAGTTTCCACCGTCACTGGACTGAACAAGGCATGACCGACAATCTGTTCATCCGCTACTGCCACTAGCGACAGAAAATCACCGCAGTTCCTGCGCAAGGTGTCCACAAGATTGGCTTCCTGCGGTTGACCAAAAGCCTGCTCGTTTACCTTTCGGATTGCTACTTTGTCTTCTGGTCGTTCCTCTCGGATATGGACCATTCACTTCATTCACTCAAGACGCCGAACGCTGGATATCAGTCACGCGCTTTAGCGCGTCGGCGGCATGTCCTTGTTCGGCTTTCTTGGTATTGAGGTGTCGGTGATCGAGGCTCATAGCGCGATCGCCTTCAGGTCGTGGCGCATGATCGGGCGAGCCGGTGCGCGGCGAACGACCGTCTTGAATCCGGCGCGCGCGAAGGTTGAGGCATAGCCGCTGCCCGAAGCACTCGGCGACACGTCCGCATCAAATGGATAGGCTTCGAGCGCGGGCGCGTTTGCGCGCTTTGCCGCTTTCAACGCCGCTGCGATCAGCGCGGACGTGACGCCTCGCCTGCGATAGCCCTTGCGCACATAGAAGCAGGAGAGCGACCAGACTGGCACATCATCCACGCGCTTAAGCCGCCACGTGCGATCGAGCCACGGCAAGGCATCGCGCGGCGTAAGCTGGCACCAGCCCACGGCCACGTCGCCGTCGAAGGCGAGCAAGCCCGGGGGCGGACCGTGCTTCACGACCTCTCGGAACGCCGCCTTGTTTTCCTCGCGCGGCCTCTTGCGATAGGCGCTGCCGATCCGCTCCATACATGCACCAGCAGCCGTTGCAGGCGCCGTTGTTGCCGAAAAAGTCCTCAAGCGCCGGCCACAGATCGGGTGTGAGCGGGCGGATAGTGAGCTTCATGTCTGATTACTGGCCACCATGCATCTCAATTCACGATCGTTTGTAGCCGAACGAAACAATCTCACCAGCGCGCGGCTTTTTGGCGCCGTCCGAGTTGAGCACCGGGTTAGCTTGCTATTAATCTACCGTGGTTATTCTTTATGCGCCACCATTCGCAATCGTCTGTAGTCGGCAAACCAATACCCGTCTACGAATAGTATGCATCGTGTCTTATCCTCCACCTTTCGTATCACCTGCTCTTTTTTATCATCCCGGACATTGCTCATCACATCCTGGTCAAACATCGCTATCCAGTTCCGCAAGCCCTGTTCTCCTGCTTCGAGCTTTGTTGGCCTGTCAAAAAGGACTGCACTTCTTACCAGGAGGCCATGCCGCTCGAGCAAGCCCGAGTATTCCGAGACGCTAGGGTAGTAACGGCCATGCTCGACCTTGACTTGTAACACCTCCCAGATGGCTTCCCGAACGGCCCTCGTGATCGCGGCAATGTTGCCTTTACCTCCCAATTCAATGACAAACCTACCGCCTTGCTTGAGGGACCGCGCCATACAAACCACAGCTCGTTCCGCTTCAGTTACCCAGTGAAGCGCGGCATTTGAGAAAACGGCATCGAAAGGCTCTGTAAACGAGAAATCGGCTGCGTCGGCCACAACAAAATCAATATCGGGAGACGCTGCACGTGCGGCCTCAATCATTTCCGGCGAGTTATCAATGCCCACAACCTTGGCTCCGGCTTCGGCAATGAGCTTGGTGAGATGACCCGTGCCACACCCAACATCCAAGATGCGCTCCCCGCGCTGAGGGTTAAGCAGTGCAAGCACCTCTTCTCCATACTTGAATACGAAAGAGTGTTTTTGATCATATAGCGATGAGTTCCATTTCATATCTTTCGTTTCGCACTCCGCTATGTCCCGCGAGCAAGCTCGGAGCGGGGAGGCGCAAGCCTCATAAAAGCCGGGCTCCTGCCCGTTCGGTTCAGGCCGCCCATCGCAAGAGCGGTGGGCCGGTGGCCCGCGGGAGAGGGGGGAGTGCTCTGATAGGGCGCAGCCGTCCTAGGCCACAGTGCGGGCAGCGGTTGGCATCGGTCCCGAGCACGCGCGAGAGGAAGGCCTCGACGGTTTCGGGTTCGGCAGGCGCCGGAGTAGGTGCATCGAGGGCGGTCCGGCAGGCGGCCAGGTGTTCGGTACGATGGCGATTGGCGAGGAGGCCATAGTGTCGGATCCGCATGAAGCCCTTGGGGAGCACGTGGAGCAGAAACCGACGGATGAATTCCTCGACCGGGAGGCACATCACCTTGGTCTTGTTCCCGTGCTGGTAGCGGAAGCGAACCTCGCCGTTCTCGCAATCCAGGAGGCGCTCGTTGCCGATGGCGATCCGGTGGGTATAGCGCCCGAGGTAAGCGAGCACCTGCTCGGGACCGCCGAAGGGGGGCTTGGCGTAGACCACCCAGTCCTTGGCCCGGAGCTTGGCGAGGAACGTCCCGAAGGCCGAGGGCTCCCCGAGCGGTATGGTCTGCCCGGCGAACTCGAGCTTTTGTGCCTCGAACGCCTGTTGGAGCGCTTCGAGGTATTTCGCCCGGAACACCACGGAGAGCGCCCGCACCGGGAAGAGGAACCCGCGCTTGGCGGGGATCCACCGTTCATCGGGGGCGAGCGCACCGCCGCTGACCACACAGTGCACATGCAGGTGCTGAGCGAGATTCTGGCCCCACGTGTGGAGCACCATCGTGATCCCGATCTCGCCCCCGAGCCACTTGGGATCCCGACCGAAGGATTGCAAGGTGTCCGAGGCCGCCTGAACAGGAGGTGGTAGATCACCTTTGGATTTCCCTGGGCGAGCGTGTTGATCTCATGGGGCAGGGTGAAGACCAGATGGAAATAGGGCACCGGCAGGAGCTCGGCCGTGCGTGCCTCGACCCAGCGCTCCTTGGCCAGCGTCTGGCATTTCGGGCAGTGGCGGTTGCGGCAGGAGTGGTAACGCGCCACTTCTGCGTCGCAGTGATCACACACTTCCAGATGGCCACCGAGGGCCGCCGTACGGCAGTCCTCGATGGCCTGCATCACGCGGCGCTGTGGCGCGCAGACCCGATGCGTACGGCGATAGGCCTCGCCGTGTTCGCGGAAGATGTGCGCGAGCTCCAGCCGCTCCTTGCCCTGATCGACGCGGATCGTCATGCGGTGACTGTCGATGTCCGTGACCTTGAGACGTGCGACCTCGCTGACCCGAAGCCCGGCGCTGTGCCATCAAGAGCGCCCGATGCTCGAGGTTCATCGTGACCTCGAAGAGCCGCTCGATCTCCTCGCGACTCAAGATCTCCTGGCAGCCGCTGAGGCGCTTTGGGACGCGGGAGGCAAAACTCCGTCTCACGTTGCCCGAGGGTGATGCGATAGAAAAACCGCAGGCCGTTCATCCTGTACCTCATAAAATCCGGGCTCCTGCCCGTTCGGTTGGTGACGAGGTTACAGGTGCTGTGCGAGAGCCCCTGCTCCTGCAGGAGATGCAGGAGGTAGCTTTGCACCTCCCCAACCGCGATCTTATCGGGGCTCCGCCGATAAAACTTCGTCAACCCCCGGACCGCCTCGATGTACGACTGCCGGGTACGGACCGCCATCCGACGCAGGACCATATCGTTTTCCATCTGTTGCCGTAATGCCGTCATGGTGATCACCTTCAAGCTCGAAGAATCGATCGGCACGACCAAGCGCACCGCCCAGGCATCAGGCGATGCCCTTGCGGCAGACAGATAGGAGAAAAAGCGAAGACCGGAAGACTGGAGAGGGGTACAGCAGCTCGCTACGCGTGAGGAGAATCACCCTACCGCGTAAGCGGTTTAGTTCAACGCTGAAATTCACCCGCCCGCGCGGACTGCATCCGACTTGCGCCGCGGGACGAAGGATGATGAGAGACATGCTATCGCGGGTCGGGTGGAATGACTCGTTGGGTGTCCGTTTGACGTGACCACGCAGCATAATTTATTTGCATGGACGGAGCGATGCAACCGCTCATGTTGGCTTATTATTTTGAATAGGTCGGATATTGAGAATGGCGGTTTATGATTTGAACCTATTTACTTTTTAAGAAGGAGGACTAGATGTTCGTGAGAAAAGAAATAACCATGTTCGTCTTTAAACCGACTTTCCAATACAGAAAGCAATCTATCTTTCCATTGATCATAATCTAAACGAAACGCCCAAGAAATACTGTGAGCGATATCTTCAGGAGCTTTTGTTTTTCGACAGCTGGTCACCGTGCTTATCACTGGATCACCAAACGATTGAAGTATTCGCATCATCTCTTCGAACCTCCCGTCCTCTTTCTGAAAGGCCCTCTCTGGTATTAGTTCGTTACTGAGGCCTACGAGCGTGTCGTTTGCTCCTTTGAACGTGATAATCATTAAATAGCCTTGCTTGTTCGTACTCTTCCATGCGGTTTGTAAGAACGTTTCGTAAGCTTCAACTTGTTCGGGTATTGAATGAGATGACAAGACGAGTTCAAATTTATCTTCAACGGTGCATGGAAAACTTTCGTTGATTACAACCAACCCTTCTTTTTCAAGCAGTTCTGCTATTTCGTCATCCTGCTCGACGGCAACATAGTCTTTCACGGCATTCTTATAGACTAGCGCTGTCTCAGTCCAGCCGGCGCCAATGTCGAGCATGGATTGAATGTTATGACTGGATATAACATCCAACACCGTTTCTCTTAAGATGGTTTTTTGGTTGTAAGAATAGGTTTCAGAATACTTGTGATAATCAACCGTGGGCTTGTGTAGAACCACTGAAGAGGAAGAGGCTGTTCTCGCGCCCGAGCGATTCGTCAGGAACTGCAAGCTGGGAAGATCATCAACTCAATAATCTAAGGGGCGCGGCATAAAGTGCCGCGCCCCTCTCGAAACGGTTGATGGGCAAAACTTTCTCAACTACGGCTGACCCCAGTTTTACCCTAATTTCACAAAGTCCCGTGATGGGAGTCGTGCCCGCTGGTGTGCATCGTGCCCTCGATTGTACATCTGGCTGAGCATCTCAGTACACACTTCGCTGGATCAGTCGCTGTCACTGTTCCGGGATTCCAGACCCACCCTACCGGCATGTAAGAGCGGTTGGGCTCATCCTTGCACTCTTCCTCCGCCTGGAACGTCACTTTCAGACCATCTTCCACCTGCGTGATGCCGGGGGGAAGGGGCTGGAATGCACCAGATTGCTCGTCGTGCATGTGGGGCATATAAATGCCCAGATTGTACTCGAAGAGCTTGCGAAGCATCTCTTGGACCTCCGGAAGCCCGATTGCGCTCTGTGCGACCTGCAATTCTTTCGGCAACCCTCGGAGGGCGCGAGTTCGTGAAACATTGGCTACAGTCATGATTCTCTCCTTAGTCAAGGGGTTAGCCCATCCAAAAGCGGCTAGAGCAGCCGCAAGGTCAGCGGAAGCACTATAGCATAAGGACGGAGCAGGCGTATGTGGACTGGATCCGACGCTTTAGAGCCAGTCATTTATATAACCTGGCCTGGTGTTGCATCACAACAGACGACACCCCTGAGACATGGGGGCCCCGGAGGTCGAGGCATTCCTGACGCATCTCGCGATGGCGAAGCGGGTATCGGCCTCGACGCAGAACCAGGCCAAGAGTGCGGTCCTGTTCCTCCACAAGGGTGGTCCTCGGGGAGCCTCTGCCCTGGCTCGAAAGCATCGAGTCGGCAAAGCGACCGCAGTGCCTGCCGGCGGTCCTGACGCGCGACGAGGTCGAATCGATCCTCGCGCATCTCAGCGGCACGGTGGGATTCATGATCCGCCTGCTCTACGGGACCTGGATGCGGATCATGGAATGTGTGCGGCTTCGGGTGAAGGATGTCGATTTCGGAAGGGCGAGATCGTAGTCCGGCAGGGCAAGGGAGCGAAAGATCGCATGACGGTGCTGCCGCAGAGCCTCGCAGTCCCGCTGAGAGACACCTCGTCAGGGTCAAGAAGCTCCACGAGGCGGATCTGGAAGCCGGCTACGGCGAGGTCTATCTCCCCGATGCCCTCGCCCGCAAGTATCCAGGCGCGCCTCGGCAGTGGGCGTGGCAATATGTGTTTCCGGCGCGCACGCACTCGGTAGACCCACGTTCCGGGGTGGTGCGGCGGCACCATGCGGACGAGAAGGCCCTGCAGCGTGCGATGCAGCAGGCCGTACGAAGCGCGGGCGTCGCCAAACTGGCCACGCCGCATACGCTTCGGCATTCATTCGCCACCCACCTGCTGCAATCCGGCTACGACATCAGGACGGTACAGGAACTCTTCGGCCACAAGGACGTGTCGACCACGATGATCTATCTACACGCATGTCCTGAACAAATGGGGGGCCGGGGGGTGGTGAGCCCGCTGGACGGCGTCGCGGGCTAGCCCGCATGCTTCACCACCGTCCTGGTGCCAACCCGTAACCCGCCTTCCGGAAGGCCGCGCATGCGATCGGCGCCGGAGGTTTGTATTGAGTGCCTTAGCTGGGACCGCGTAAACGGCGCGCCTCAGGCTCTAACTAACTCACGCCCCGCGCCGCCAGGTACCCGATCGCCCGCCGGACTTTTCCATAAGCCGCACGCCCGTGATCGTCATTCCCCGGTCGACCGATTTGCACATGTCGTAGATCGTGAGGAGGGCGATCTGGACGGCGGCGAGCGCCTCCATCTCGACGCCGGTCTTGCCCTCGGTCTCGACCCGGCAGCGGCAGTGGACGGCGCCCTCGTCGGGGATCGGCACGAGATCGACCTCGGCGTGCGTCAGGCTCAAGGGGTGGCAGAGCGGCACCAAATCCGCGGTCTTCTTGGCGCCCATGATCCCGGCGATGCGCGCGATGCCGAGGACATCCCCTTTCCGGTGCGCGCCCGCCTCGATCAGGCGCAAGGTCTCGCCCTCCATCAGGATCCGCCCTTCCGCGACCGCCACACGCCGGGTCACCGGTTTCGCTCCGATGTCCACCATGTGGGCCTCGCCCCGGGGGTTGAAATGGGACAGCTTGCTCATGTACGGTCACGCGCATGTCCGTCGAAGTCAGATACCTCGCGAGCCTCCGGGAGCGCTTCGGGCGCGGTGAGGAGTCGGTCGAGGTCGCCCCGGGGGGGACCGTTGCGAGCCTGTGGTCGCAGGTGAGCGGGGGTGTGCCGCTGCCGCCCCAGGTGCTCTTGGCCGTGAATCACGAGTACGCGAGCCCCGATACGCCGGTCCGCGACGGCGATGAGGTGGCCTTCCTGCCCCCGATCACGGGGGGCGCGCCGCTCACGGGACCACCCGATCGATCGTGACGAGAGCGGTCGGTTGCTTGCCGAGCGCCACGATCCCTTCCGCCAGTCCTTCGAGGTCCCCGGTCTGCGGCATGGGGTTTCCGGAACGCGACACGCGGGCCCCGACCAGGACCTCCGAAAAGCGCGACATGCGCATCTCCGGGGCCATCGCCTGGCTGTCGTCGAGCACGATCGTCACGGGCAGGTCCTTGGCCGGACGCCGTGCGACGGCCAGCGGCATGCGCGGGCCCTTGGGGGCGCGCGCGAACACGAACACGGTGTCCGAGGGCGACACCCGCTCCCGTAGCGCCCCATTTAATTCCACCCGGACCTCGACCCGCGCCTCGGTGCGCGTCTCCGGCGCTGCTGGCGACTGAGGCGATTGGGCCGGTGGGGACGGGTCCGGCGGGGATTGGCCCGACGGGGATTGGGCTATGGACCGGCCTTCTGCCGCCACCGCCTCCCCCCCCGTCGCCGGCCCGGCGTGCGCTTCGCCAAGCATGGCCAGGTGGGCCTGGACCATCTTCTCCCCCTCGCTGCCGGGTTCGAGCTGTGCGCGCAGGCGCTCCAGATAGGCGCGGGCTTGGGGCCGCTCCTCACGCTCCAGGCTGGCCGCGGCCGCGAGCCAGAGCGTCATCGGGTGGTCCGGGTCCTTGGCGAGCGCGCGCTCCAGGAGCCGCCAAGGCCCGCCGTCGAAGCGTCCGCCCTGTGCCTGGGCCATGGCCTTGGCATAGTCGGCGAGGAGATCCGGTTCATCCCCCAGGAGCACCTGGGCCCGGCTGAGCGCCTCCATGGCCTTGCCGGCCTCGCCGAGCGCCAGATAGGCGCGCCCCAGCGCCATCCAGGCCTCGGCGTCACCGGGGGCGGCGGTGACCTCGGCCTCATAGCGCTGGGCGATGGCACGGAGGTGCTCGGACTGGGCCTCGGCGGCCCGCTCGTTCGCGAGGATGAGCCCCACCTCCTCGCGTGCACCGATGCGCTCGTAGAGCAAGAGGGACACGAGGGGCAGGCCGAGCCCGATCACCGCGGCCGTGATCCAGTGCCGCTCTCTGCGCCGCGGGCCCGTGGAAGGCACGGCGGCCGCCGTGTCGCGCGCAAATGCCGCTTGGAGCTCGCGTTCGGCCTTTTCCGAATCGGCCTCGGTCAGCGCCCCGCGCGCTACGTCTTGCCTCAGCTCGCGCAGCCGCTCGCGGTAAACGGCGATCTCGGATTCCTCCGCGCCCGGGTCTTTCGGATCGCGCGGGAAAAGCAGCGGTCTCAGGACGATGAGCAACGCGGCACCCACCATCGCCCCCGCCCCGAGCCAGAACGCCGTCATCGATCGCTCGGGGTCCCAGTCGCGCCGTTCTGTGGCCCGCTTTGCAAGAGCGCCAGGATGCGCGCCCGTTCCTCCGCAGCCACTTCCGGTGGCGGCGTCGCCCCCCGCCGGCGGAGCGCGATGAACCCTACGAGGCCCGCGAGCAGGAAGAGGCCGATCGGTCCGAGCCACAGGGCTGCCGTCCTGGGATCGAGCGGCGGCCGGTAGAGCACGAAGTCCCCGTAACGCCGCACCAGGAACTCGACGATCTCTCGATCTTCCTTTCCGGCCTTGATCATCTCGTGGACCTCGCGCCGCAGGTCCCCGGCGAGCTCGGCATGGGAGTCCGCGAGCGACTGGTTCTGACACACCAGGCAGCGCAGCTCTTTGGTGATGGCCTGAAAACGCGCCTCCGAGGCGGCGTCCTCGAAACGGAACACCGCCGGATCCGCCGCAAGCGCGGGCCCGAAGACCATGAAAAGGACGAGCAGGGCGAGCACCGGCATGGTTACGGGCGCCCCGGGCCCTTCAGCAGGGGGAACAACTCGTCTTCGACCAGCGCCCAGGTGAGCGGTCCGACGTGCTTGTAACGGATGATGCCCTCCGCATCCACGAGGAAACTCTCCGGCACGCCATAGACGCCCCAGTCGATGGCCGCGCGCCCGTCCCCGTCCACGATGATCGACTCGTAGGGGTCCCCGAGGCGGGACAGCCAGTCGAGGGCGTCGTCGCGCTCGTCTTTGTAATTGAGTCCGAGCACCCGCACGCGCCGTGCTTCGGCGAGCCGCAGCAAGACCTCGTGCTCGTCGCGGCAGGCGACGCACCAGCTTGCCCAGACATTGACCAGGGTCGGGGTGCCGACCAGATCGGCCTGGCTCGAGCGGGTCTCGGGCGTGTGCAGTTGCGGCAGATCGAAGGCCGGCACGGGCTTGCCGACAAGCGGCGAGGGGACGAGCCTGGGATCGCGCGACAGCCCGCCGAAGAGAAAATACAGGATGACCCCGAAGACGAGGAGGGGAAGGCCATAGCGAAGCATCGTGACCTTAAACGGCCGCCACGCCTTCGGGCAACACGTCCGGGGCGCGGCGTGGCGCGAGCCGGTAGCGCCGATCGCTCGCGGCCAGCACCCCTCCCAACACCATCATGAGGCCGCCGAGCCAGATGAGGCGCACTCCGGGCTTGTACTGGATGCGCAGGCTGAAGCCGTCGTCTCGGATGGGCTCGCCCAGGGCCACGAATAGATCGCGGAAGAGACCCGGGTCGATCGCGGCCTCGGTCATGGCCTCGGTCTGCACGCGATAGACGCGTTTTTGCGGCCTCAAGACCGCGATGGTCTCCTCGTCGCGGGATACCGTGACCTTGGCCTCGATGGCCTGGTAGTTCGGGCCCAGGACATCGCGCAGGCCGTCGAGGCGGAACCGGTAGCCGCCGGCCTCGGCTGACTCCCCGCGCTTGAGGGGCACGTCGCGCTCGACCCCGTAGAGCGAGGTCAAGGTCACCCCGGTGATCCCCGCGGCGAGGCCGAGATGGGCCAGGGTCATGCCGAGGAACCCGCGCGACAGGGCGCGCACCGCCCCGGCAAACCCGTGCTGATGGACCAGCCGCTCGCGCACGCCCTGGATCGCCGTCAGCACCACCCAGACGGCCACGAAGAGACCGGCCACGGCCTGGAGGAAGTGCTCCCCGCCGCGCCACCAGACGACCACACCCGCGAGCACCAGGGCCAGGAGCGGGGCCCACCCGATGCGGCGTGCGAGATCGCGCAGCTCCTGCCGTTTCCAGCGCATGATCGGGCCGATCCCGAGCACGAGCCCTAGGCCACCGAGGAGCGGCAGGACCACGGTGTTGAAGTACGGAGGGCCGACCGAGATCTTGCCGAGGTCCAGCGCGTCGAGGACCAGGGGATAGAGCGTCCCGAGCAGGACGCTCGCAGCGGCCACCATCAACACGATGTTGTTGAGCAACAGCGCCCCCTCGCGGGAGACGGGCTCGAACTGGCCGGTGTCGCGGATCCGGGGGGCGCGGATGGCGTAGAGCAAGAGCGAGCCGCCCACCGTGATCGCCAGGATCACCAGGATGAATACCCCGCGTTTCGGGTCCGTCGCGAAGGCATGCACCGAGGTCAAGACGCCCGAGCGTACCAGGAAGGTGCCGAGCAGGCTCAGCGAAAAGGCAGAGATCGCGAGCAGGCAGGTCCAGGCCTTGAAGGCGTCGCGCTTGTCGGTGACGGCGAGGGAGTGGATGAGCGCCGTGCCGACCAGCCACGGCATGAAGGAGGCGTTCTCGACCGGGTCCCAGAACCAGAACCCGCCCCAGCCGAGCTCATAGTACGCCCACCAGCTCCCGAGCGTGACTCCGAGGGTGAGGAACAGCCACGCGACCACCGTCCAGGGTCGCGACCAGCGCGCCCATGCGGCATCGAGATGGCCGCCGATGAGCGCCGCGAGCGCGAAGCTGAAGGCCACCGAGAACCCGACATAGCCCATGTAGAGCATGGGCGGGTGCACGATGAGTCCCGGGTCCTGGAGCAGGGGATTGAGATCGCGGCCCTCGGCGGGCGCCGGGAAATGGCGCGCGAAGGGGTTCGAGGTCAGGATCATGAAGAGCAGAAACGCCACGCTGATCCCGCCCATGACCCCGAGCACCCGCGAGCGGAAGGCCAGGGTCATGCCGGCGCTGAAGCGCCCCACCGCGACCATCCAGACGGTCAGGATCAGGCTCCAGAGGAGCAGCGAGCCCTCGTGCGCGCCCCATACCGCCGCGATCCGATAGGGCCAGGGCAGGGCGGTGTTGGAGTTGTTGGCGACATAGAGCACCGAGAAGTCGTGCGTGAGGAAGCTCGTGGCCAGGCATACGAAGGCCACGATCAGGAACAGGCATTGTCCGTAGGCCGCCGGCCTCGCCGTGGCCATCCAGCCGACGATCCCGCGCTGGGCGCCGGCGAGCGGCAGGATGCATTGAACGAGCGCGAGCCCGAGCGCCAGGATCAGGGCCAGGTGACCGATCTCGGGGATCATGGTGCGGAACCCTGTGTAATTCCGGTTGGGGATGCCTTTCCGAAGGGTAGCTTCTTGCCGGCGAGCGCGCCCGCGACCTCGGGCGGCATGTAGTTCTCGTCGTGCTTGGCGAGCACCTCGCTCGCGGCGAATACGCGGTCCTGGCCCATGCGTCCCTGGGCCACGATCCCCTGGCCCTCGCGGAACAGGTCTGGGAGGATGCCGCGGTAGAAGACCGGCACGGTCTGGGTTAGATCGGTGAGCGTGAAGCGCACCGTGAGCCCGTCCGCCTCGCGCGCGACGCTGCCGTCCACGACCAGCCCCCCGAGCCGGATGGCCGCGCCGTCCGGGACCTTTCCGGTGACGACCTCGGTCGGCGTATAGAAGAACAAGAGGTTCTCCTGGAACGCCGTGAGCGCGAAATAGGCCGCGACGGAGATCCCCACGACCACGCTGCCGACCGCCACCATACGTCGCTGGCGCGGGGTCACGGCGCGCCGCTCTCCCGGCGCGCTGTGTCTTTGGCGGCCGTCGCGATCCGCGAGCGGGCCGAGCGGCGCCGGAGGTCCTTCAACAAGCGCCGGTGCCAGAGGAGGGAGTGCG
>JALZID010000221.1 GCA_030860485.1 Pseudomonadota bacterium
TCGCCGAGCATGCCGCGCTTCAAGACGGTCACACGGTGGCGATCTTCACCATGGAGATGCCGGGCGAGCAATTGGCCATGCGCATGATGTCCTCGCTCGGCCGCCTGGACCAGCACAGGGTGCGCACCGGCAGGCTCTCGGACGACGACTGGCCGCGCCTCATCTCGGCCGTGGGGCTGCTCTCCGAAAAGGCCAGGATGTTCATCGACGACACCCCGGCCTTGACCCCCGGCGAGCTGCGCGCCCGCTGCCGGCGCCTGTCCCGCGACCACGGCCTCGGGATCGTGATCGTCGATTACCTCCAGCTCATGCAGGTGCCTGGCACCAAAGAGAACCGCGCCACCGAGATCTCGGAGATCTCGCGCTCGCTCAAGGCCCTCGCCAAGGAGCTCAGGGTCCCGGTGGTGGCCCTCTCGCAGCTCAACCGGAGCGTCGAGCAGCGCCCCAGCAAGCGCCCGGTCATGTCCGATCTGCGCGAATCCGGGGCCATCGAGCAGGACGCCGATGTCATCGTGTTTATTTACCGGGACGAGGTCTACGACCCGGAGAGCCCCGACAAGGGCGTGGCCGAGATCATCGTCGCCAAGCAGCGCAACGGGCCGATCGGCACGGTGCGCATGACCTTCCTCGCCCAGTACACACGCTTCGAGAACTTTGCCGCCGACACCTACGGAATGCCCAGGATGGACCACGGGCGGGGGGACCTCGGGTGACGCGCCCGGCGCGCGTCGTCGTCGATCTCGAGGCCGCGCGGGCAAACCTGGATCGGGTGCGGCAGGCGGCGCCCGGCCGGCGGGTCATGGCCGTCATCAAGGCCGATGCCTATGGCCACGGGCTCGTGCCCATGGCCCAGGCGCTCACGAGCGCGGAGGCCTTCGGCGTCGCCTGTCTCGAAGAGGCCGTGGTGCTGCGCGACGCCGGGATCCGGCATCCCATCGTCCTGCTCGAGGGCCCCTTCTCATCCCAGGAGCTCCACGAGATCCGGCGCCTAGACCTCGACACCGTGATCCACGCAGAGGAGCAGGTGCGGATGCTGGATGCCCTGCCGGACGGCCGCCCGTTGCGGCTCTGGATCAAGCTCGATACCGGCATGCACCGGCTGGGCTTTCCCGCGGAAGGATTCCGGGCGCTCTTGCGGCACCTCGCCCTGCACCGCGCGGTGGCGCGCCCGTTACGGATCATGAGCCACCTGGCCTCGGCCCATGAGCCCGACCATGCCTCGGTGGCGGTCCAACTGGGTATCTTCAACGCGGTCACGCAGGGGATCGCGGGGGAGCGTTCCATGGCCAATTCCGCGGCCCTCTTGGCCTGGCCCGAGAGCCAGCTCGATTGGGTGCGACCCGGGCTCATGCTCTATGGGGTCTCGCCCTTCGCCGGGCGCACGGCCGCGGACGTCGGCTTGCAGCCCGTGATGTCCCTGGTCTCGGGATTGATCGCGGTGCGGCGCGTAGCGGCCGGCGAGTCGGTCGGTTATGGCGGGAGCTGGCGCTGCCCCGAGGACATGCCGGTCGGGGTGGTGGCCATCGGTTATGGGGATGGGTATCCGCGTCACGCGGCGTCCGGGACGCCGGTCCTGGTCGCGGGCCGTCGCGCCGCGCTCATCGGCAAGGCCTCCATGGACATGCTGACGGTGGACCTGCGCCCCTGCCCCGAGGCACGGGTGGGCGAGCCGGTGGTCCTGTGGGGACCGGGACTGCCGGTCGAGGAAGTGGCGCGCTGCGCCGACACCATCCCCTACGAGCTCTTATGCGCGGTGCGGGGCCGGGTGCGTTTTCATGACCAAGTGGCGGGCTAGACGCCGGCCGGGAAGCAGCGCCGCAGCCAGTCCTCGATCGCGGCGCGCATCGCCTGCGGCTGCTCGGTCGGCGCGCCGGCACGGCGACGATCTCGCAATCGGGCAGTCTCTCCAGGAAGGCCTTGGTCGCCACCGGATCGGTGAACGTGCTGCGCTGGGAAAGGAGCGCGAGGACGCGCGTCGCGAGCGCATCCCGGTGCGGGTAGCTCCTCGGTCATCGCGAGCAACGCCTGCAAGTAGGCGCCGGTCGGCGTGGTGCGAAGATCGAAAAGCGGCGAGGCGTATTTCGCGAGCCGCCCTTCGCCTTCCGGACCCTTGGCGCACGCCACCCGCGGCGCCGCTGCCCCAGAGGATCGCCTGCTTCTGCTGCTGCGGCGGCAGCGACCGCGCGGCGAGGGCGATCACCACCGCGTTGTCGCCCGACAGCACGATATTGACGAGGATGATCTGGCCGAGGCCGGTCCAGAACTGCGGGTCGCCGAGCATGCCTGGGGCCGGGAATTCTAACCGCTAGAGCCGGCCTGCACACTGGCATCGGGAGCAAAAAGAATGAACAAGGCTTTGTTCGCAGGCGCGGTGATGATCGGCGTGGCGTGCGCGGCGCTCGGCGTGCCGATCGACTTCGTGCTGTTCGGGCTCACGCTCGCGGCCGTGGCGCTGTTCCATCATCACACCCTGCAGGTCGCGCTGACAGGGCTCGCGGTCATCACGCTGTACAAGCTCTTCTTCACCGGGTTCAAGACCGGCCCCGGGCTCGACGGCCTCGCGTCTCACATGGCGCACGAATGGATCATCCTTACCAACCTGCTGGGGCTGCTGCTGGGCTTTGCGCTGCTTTCGAAGCACTTCGAGGACAGTCGGGCGCCGGAGGCGCTGCCGAAGTTCCTGCCCGGCGACTGGAAGGGCTGCTTCGTGCTGCTCGCCATGGTCTTCGTGCTGTCCTCGTTCCTGGACAACATCGCCGCGGCGCTGATCGGCGGCGCCATGGCGCGCGTCGTATTCCGCGGCAGGGTGCACATCGGCTACCTCGCCGCGATCGTCGCCGCCTCCAATGCCGGCGGTTCGGGCAGCGTGGTGGGCGACACCACGACCACGATGATGTGGATCGACGGCGTGAGCCCGATCGCGGTGTTCGACGCCTACGTTGCCGCCGTCGTCGCGCTTGCCATAAGCGGCCTGGTGGCCGCGCGCCAGCAGCATGCGCATGCGCCGATCGTGCGCAACGAAGGCGCGGCAGTCCCCGTCGACTGGGCGCGCATCGGCATCGTGGCGTTCATCCTGGTCGCGGCGATCCTTGCCAACGTGATCGCCAACCTCCGCTTTCCCGCGGCGCTGGATCGCTTCCCGGTCATCGGTGCGGCAGTCTGGGTCGCAATCCTCGTGTGCGTGCCGATCCGCAAGCCGGACTGGAGCCTGTTGCCGGAGGCCTTCAAGGGAGCCTGTTGCCGGAGGCCTTCAAGGGAACGATCTTCCTTCTGGCGCTGGTGACGAGCGCCTCGCTGATGCCGGTGGAGAAGCTGCCTGCCGCCTCCTGGCAGACTGCGTTCGGCCTGGGCTGGATCTCCGCGGTGTTCGACAACATCCCGCTCACTGCGCTTGCGCTCAAGCAGGGCGGCTACGACTGGGGCATGCTGGCGTTCACCGTGGGCTACGGCGGCTCGATGATCTGGTTCGGGTCTTCCGCCGGCGTGGCGATCTCCAACATGTACCCGGAAGCGAAATCGGTGGGCCGCTGGGTCGCAGCCGGCTGGCATGTCACCGTGGCCTACGTGATCGGATTCGCGGTTTTCATGCTGCTCGTCGGCTGGCATCCCACCGACAAGCGCGGCCACGCCCTAAAACAGTCCCACTACTTTGCCGTCGACGAGGTCGATCTCGGTCGCGGAGGGAAGCTTCGGCAGGCCGGGCATGGTCATGATGTCGCCGCAGATCATGACCACGAACTCGGCTCCGGCGGCTAGCCGCACCTCGCGGATGTTGATCACGTGGTTATCCGGTGCGCCGCGCTTCTGCGCGTCGGTCGAGAACGAGTACTGGGTCTTCGCCACGCACACCGGGTAGTGGCCATAGCCGTCCTCCTGCAGCTTCTTGATCTGGCCGGGGACCTTGGTGTCGGCGGTCACCTCGGAGGCGCGGTACACCAGCTTCGCCACCGCGCCGATCTTTTCCCACAGCGACTCCTTGTCGTCGTAGCTGAACTTCGCACGGCTCTTGGTCTCGCACAGGCCGAGGCGAAAAAGGGCGTTTGAAATTCCTATTCCGCGGTCGGCACCGACACCAGCACCTCGGTGCGCGGCCCCTCGGCCTACAACGGCATCGTCGGCCTGCGCCCCACCACCGGCATGATCTCGCGCGACGGCACCGCGCCCAAGAACCTCAACTTCGATTCCGCCGGCCCGATGGCGCGCAGCGTCACCGACATGGCGCTGATGCTCAGCGTGATCGGCGGCAAGGATGCGGCCGACCCGCTCAACCTCAAGGTCTGGAGCGAAGAAGAAAAGCGCTACCCGGCGAAGAACGGCCACATCGATTTCACTAAGTACCTCGACGCCAACGCGCTCAAGGGCAAGAAGCTCGGCGTGGTGCGCGACTTCTTCGGCGGCGATCCCGAGATCGACGCCCTGGCAGAAAAGGCGCTGGCGGATATGCGCAAGCTCGGCGCCACCACCGTCGATATCAAGCTCGACGCCGCCTTTGTCGAGAAGTACCTGGGCGATGGCAACCGCAAGCTGCGTCGTCTGTCGGACTACCGTTGTCGGACTACCGCTTCAAGGCCGACTGGGAGCAGTACCTCGCCACGTTCAAAGACCCGACGCTGCCGAAGACGGTGGCGGCGTTCGTGAAGCTCGACGAAGAGGTGGTGAACAAGTCGCCGCTGCCGGTGGAGGAGAGCGTGATGCGCCTGCTCAAGACCTCGCTGACCACGTCCACCGATGCGCCCGAGTACTCGGCTACATCCAGGCGATGGTCAAGATCGACAGCAGCCTCGGCTCGCTGATACCCTACGCCAAGTTCCAGACCTACGACGGCGCGGCCAAGTTCGACACCAACGCGC
>JALZID010000222.1 GCA_030860485.1 Pseudomonadota bacterium
TTTTGATCCTTTCGGCAGCAACCCACCTGACTCCCACACCGCCGCCGCTCTGCCGTCGCGCCCTCGACCCAACCGATCGCGACCGCGCTTCCCACCAAAATCACGCGCTTTTACAACCCCGTCAACATCCGGCACAACTCGTCGAAGAGCAGATTCAGGAGCTGTCGTCTGACCCACTGGTCGGCACCCGCTTCCGTCAACGCCTACGATCGAGGATGCTTCGCTACATCGATGAGTGACCGATCGCCGTCGCCTGCCCAAGTCTTCTTGTCCGGTGCGGCTGTTTCGTTATCGCGCCAGGAGAAGCTCGGCGTGTCTTGCGGGGTGAAAGTCCCCGTCGGGAAAGGGTTAGCCACCCGCCCGTATCGAGTCTTGCGTCTGTGGCGGAGTCGAGGGAGGGGGCGAACAAAGCAGGCGAAGCGTAGACAGAGCATCCTGTAGGCCGTAGGGGTGACGCGCACCCTGAAGTGCTGGTACAGCTTCGAGATAAGTTTGTTGCGGATGCCGAGGGTTTTAACGTGCCCGAAGGCAACACGAAGCACCCATTTTAGCTAGGGTGTGGAGGTCCGCCGGAGTCCTCAGGCCGTGGCCTGCAGGAAGAGATACGTAAGAGAACCCGGGAAGCCCCAAGGGCTCCTACCGGAGGGAAGCATGAACGTAAGGTACACAGGTATTGAGGCACGCAAGGGGAAACCCGGACACGGGGTTAGACTGGAACCTAAGCGCTCATGTGGAAGCCCGGAACAGGTAGGCGGAGGAGTACTGTCAAAGGGAAAGCCCGCCGCATGTCCTTGGGGTGTCTTATCAGGCATAGTACTCTGAGCATGGGAAAGCCATGTACATGGGGAAGGACCTGACGGAAGTACGTAGCCTGCACAGGCCCCTCGTGCCGGACGGAGTCGGGCCGGGTCAACACGAGCCAACCTTCCTGCAGGCCATAGCCATCGGCGAGAGCCGACAAGCGACACCGTTTTCAGAACCTCTACCGGCACCTGGACGCTGACTTTCTCTTTGCCTGCTGGCACGACCTGAATCAGGATGCGGCCAGTGGTGTGGATGGAGTGAGGGCGGCCGAGTATGCAGGGGACCTGCATGCCAACATTCAGGACTTAGTGGAGCGACTCCAAGCGTTACCGTGCCAAGCGGGTGCGGCGTGTTTACATTCCCAAGGAGAACGGAAAAGAGAGGCCCATAGGCATCCCGGCGCTGGAGGACAAGCTGGTACAGCTCGCCTGCGCCAAGCTGCTCGCAGCCATCTATGAGCAGGCCTTCCTGGATGGCAGCTACGGCTACCGGCCGGGGCGTGGCGCATTGGATGCGATGCGAGAGCTGACCTTTGACCTGCAGTACGGCGTCTATGGCTACGTTGTAGAGGCCGATGTCAAAGGGTTGTTCGATAATCTCGACCACGTGTGGCTGTTGTCGATGTTGCGTTTGCGCATCGACGACCAGGCCTTTCTGGGATTGATTCGCAAATGGCTGAAGGCCGGCATTCTGGACACCGACGGAGCGGTCATTCACCCGGACACCGGTACTCCGCAGGGCGGTATTGTCTCACCGGTCCTGGCCAACGTGTATTTGCACTAAGTCCTGGACCTGTGGTTCGAGAAGATGGTCACGGCCCACTGTCGCGGCGACGCGTTGTTGTACCGTTACGCCGATGATTGGGTCTGCGCCTTTCGCTTTCGTGACGATGCCGAGCGTTTCTATCGGGCGCTGCCGAGGCGGCTGGAGAAATTCGGCCTGCAGGTGGCGCCGGAGAAGACCCGCATCCTGCGCTTCAGCCGCTTTCACGCGAGCATGACGCGACGGTTCACCTTCCTGGGCTTCGAATTCTACTGGTTGGAAGACCGTGAGGGGACACCGCGGGTAAAACGACGCACCGCGCGCAAGAAATTGCAGGCGGCGTGCCGGCGGATCAAGGCATGGATCAAGGAGAACCGGCATCGGCCGGGACACGACTTCTTCCGGGGTCTCAACCGCAGGCTGCAGGGGCACTACAACTACTTTGGCGTACGAGGCAACTCCCGTGCGCTTTACCGCTTCTACGAATGGGCCATGAACTGTGTGTTCCAGTGGCTCAATCGGCGAGGTGGCAAGCGCCGGAGTTTCAACTGGGAGACTTTTACCCAGGTCCTCGAGCGCATGAAGGTAGTGCGCCCCCGCATCACTGAGGCTAAGTGCCGGCGGGTGTTTGCTTGATGTTCGAGCTTTGCGCGGACGCGAGTACAACCGAGGAACCCGGTGCGGGAATACTGCACGCCGGGATCTGGGCGGGTTGCGCCTTGAAAGCGCATAGAGTTCAGTAGCCTGAGATGGCTACCGCGGTAAAGCCTAGCCAGCAGCCGTGTACCGAGTTTTGCGTGGTGGTGTGGTAACACGCCCTGCGAAGCGTAGACAGGGAGGGTGTAGGCCGGAACGCAAGTGAAGGGGAGGATTAGCCCCGAAATCGATCGGTTGGAAGTAGCTGACCTTATCCCGTTATGGGGAAAGCAATATCGCAAGGCCCGTTATACTGGCGAGGGTCGTGCGATGCTTTCAGGGTTCGTACCCACGGCATGCACTCCAAGGACGCTATTGCGAACAAGGGAGATCCGGCAGGTTCAAGCGGAGCTTGTAAGGTCGAGCGAGCTGACAAGGTGAGGACGGCCTGATGACCTGTCGGAAGTCAGACTGGCTGATAGTACTCGGGGGTCGGGAGAGCCGACCACAGGGGGAAGCGGCCAGCAGACGTTGAATTGTTCTAGGGACACATGAGCCTCATTCAATGGAGGGTTGCGGACCTTTATGCAAAGAGAGGAGCAGCCAGTCATGCTAACAGGACTAGAACGAATAGCAGCGATCAAGCCGCAGGGGTGAGCTGCTCAAGGGTGAGCGGCTCTGCATGCCCTCGTTGTTGCGGTGCTGTGAATCAACACCTGAAGAGCGTAGTGCGGCAAATCCGCACGCTACGTTCTGTGGGAGCCGGGGGCGGGTGACCGCCTCCGGCGACCCGGTGATGGTTTGCTGGACTTGGAGGTTCCCGCCACTACCCCTCCATCATGTGACAATGTGGAGGGATGGTTGCCGTTTCAGACACTCGGCGTGGCGCCCGGGGATGCTTGGGGTTTCCGATTGTGGTATCGTGTGACGCCCCGATTCACGGTCGCGGATACGAGCCGCGACAGCTGTTCTCCATCCGATCCCCAACCCTCTGACCTGAACTTATGCGCTAACGGAAATATCAATGTTAAAACACGCAGATGACGACCGAACCCTAAAGGGATCTCGCCAAAAACGTCCCCGCTGTGATCCTATCGCACGGTAAGAACGGCTACGGCGCGACCCGGACAGATGGTTCCGATATCCCTACTCCGGACCTGTGGTCAACCACTATCGCCGATGAGGAGGAGAACACCGATGATACTAACCTGACCTTTATCAGCCGTCACTATACCGTGGAAGAACCAAGTTGCGCTGACAATGATGGCAGTAGACCCTACTGTGCCTTCGACGATATCGTGGTGTGGCTTTCCGCAAGTGTCTTGAAATACCGATTGGTCCAGGCCGGGCGGTTACCGTAGGTGACCGTTGAAAAATGACCGGGTGCGGTGAGGACCTAGCCGCATCGCGCGCGTCATTCATCGACCGGAAGACTCGGGTGAGCAAGGTACGCTGAGTTGGGTAATGAAACCCAGTCTACCGAGTTCGCGGGGGATTGCATCCGCTCATCGCAGCCCACGATAGTACAGTCGCCCGATGAAGCCTATCCGCCTGACCAGACATGCCGTGGAGCAATCTATCTACTGAGCGAGGAGCTACCGCGACGGAGGTATGCTATGTTGTCGAACAGGGCTCGCGTGGAGCCGGCAAAGCAAGGGGGCGCATGCTGTGTCGATCTAATTTCCACCATAACGGATCGTGGCAGGGGAATTGCCGTGCGATAAAACAGGTGGCGTCTGTTATCAAGGAAGAACCGGAAGAAATCGTGGTCATCACCGTATACACGTTTTTCTTTTGAGCGGACATTATGAAGATCACCTACGACCGTGAAGTAGACGCCCTATATATCAGGCTCTGTGTGCCGAACGCTCAGACTCAACGATGAGGTCGCCCTGAATATTGGGCAGCGAAGCGCTCGTCGGCATCGAGATCCTGGATGCTACGCATGTGTTCGGAGCTGAAGAGCTCCAGGATCTCGTGGTCGAAAACGTGCAGCTTGCGGTATCGGGCTGAAGACACGACGCGCTGCAGGCGGAAAGAAGTAGCGCGAAGGCTCCTTGTGGGCGTTCCGCCGAATGAGGCGGAGTCGTGTCCGCAGACCCGGCATGGGCCTGCGCCCTGGCGGGTATCCGCCTTACGAGATCTCAAGTCTCCCTCCCCTGTCCGCGCTTCATGCGGACAAGGGCGGGGGTGGGGTGAGCGGCGCCGTGCCGAATATCGCCCACCCTTACCCCCACCCTAGCCCCCCCGCTTCGCGGGGGAGGGAACCGGCGCCTATCACCCCGCGTTTGAGTTGAGGAAAGAAACCAGGAACGATCTTATCGACATTGGAACCGCTGGGTTCACCAGGCCAGCCTACGGTCCTGAAATACCAATTGGTCGAGACCGGGAGGGGTTGGTGCAGCCCTCGCAAGTTCGGGTGAATGCGATGAACCCTAAGCTGCACGAAAGGTCTTGATTGAAGTGCTTTACAGCATAGAGTATTCACCGGATGCTGAAGGGCATCTTCGCTGGTTGACGGCGCGCCAGCGTACGGTGGTGCTGGATGCTGTCGACGAGCAACTAACGCATGAGCCGATGGTCGAAACGAGAAACCGGAAACCCATGCGTCCCAACCCGCTGGCTCCCTGGGAACTCCGGATCGCCGAATTACGGGTATACTATGATATCGAGCAAGAACCTGAACAGGTTGTATACGTGCGTGCGGTCGGCGTTAAGCAGGGTAACCGCGTTAGTATCACAGACGAGGTGATTGAGCTATGAAGATCCTAGAGAAGTCAGATGCCACGGGTTCTCTGGCTGAGTATACCGCGGACATAGAGAAGGAACCGGTCATCGTAACAAGTGATGGGATACCGATTGCAGCCCTGGTGCCGATAGGCAACGTAGACCTGGAGACGATGTCTTTGAGCACTAATGCTGTGTTTATTGCACTAATCGAGCGTTCGCGAGCTCGTCATCGCGCAGAAGGGGGCATATCGAGCGACGAGATGCAGCGTCGAATGAGAGACAGTGAACGCGCGTAAGGCAGAAAGGTGAGGCGGAAGATGCTTCGTTGCGTCCCGCCGTATCGCTATGCGGCGGATCGCCTTTGGCGGTATCCGCCTCACGAGATCAAGACTCCCTCCGCTGTCCGCGCCATCCTGCTCCGCGCAAAGCCCAGTGCGGCCATTCCTGGCCGCTCGCTCGGCGGGCCTGTCGTCCACCGGACGACAGGCTCATCCGCCTAGCCCTTCAAGCCGGCTCGACGTAGTGTCAGCTAAGCCTTCGCCGACTTTCGGTCCGCGCGGCCCCAGAGACCGGCGCCTCGACGGCCTCGCGACGGGCAGTGATGAGAAATCCGGGCTAGAATAGCGCGCGCGGCGAGATCAACCCCATGCACAAGCTCTATTGGTTGCCCCTGGTCCTGGCCTTGACGGCCTGCTCCACCCTGGAAGGCATCTTCGAGGACAAGAAGGAGGACGAGACCAAGGAGTGGTCGGCCGAGAAGCTCTACAGCGAGGCCAAGGATTCCTTGCAGGACGGGTACTACACGAAGGCCATCGAGTACGACGAAAAGCTCCTGGCGCGCTATCCCTTCGGGCCCAACAGCCAGCAGGCGCAGCTCGATCTCGCTTACGCCTATTTCAAGAACGACGAATCGGTTTCCGCGGTCGCCGCCTGCGACCGGTTCATGAAGCTCTACCCCGACAACCGGCATGTGGACTACGCCTATTATCTCAAGGGTCTCGCGCGGTTCCAGGAAGGCAAGGGGTTGGCGGAGCGCTTCCTGGACATGGACATGTCCCAGCGCGACCAGGCCTCGGCCCTCAAGGCCTTCCAGGACTTTGCGGAGCTCACCCGGCGCTTCCCCAGGAGCCGCTATGCCCGGGACGCCCAGCTACGTATGACCTACCTGCGCAACCTGCTGGCCCAGCACGAGATCAACGTCGCCCATTACTATATGCGCCGCGGGGCCTATGTGGCGGCAGCGAGCCGTGCCCGCTACGTCGTCGAGCACTATCAGCGTGCGCCGGCGATGCCGGACGCCCTCATCCTCATGGCCAAGGCGTATCGGGTGTTGGCCCTCGACGATCTGGCCGACGATGCCATCCGGGTGCTAGAGCACAACTACCCGAGCCACCCGGGGATCGAAGAGGTCAGGGCCGTGCGGCTTGCCGAGTAAACCCGACTACTTTACTGTTTCTCCAGTAGCCGGGGCGCCGACTATGGTGTGCGACCGCCCAGATGCGAAGCTCGTCGCCTGTGACTGTGTAGATCAGGCTATACGGGAAACGCTCCATGACGAAACGGCGCTTGCCGTACCGCCAAACGGCTCCGAGGCCCGGATGGCGTAAGAGGAGGTCAACCGAGCGCCCGAACTCCGCGAGGAGCGACTGCGACAGGATGATCCCAGCTCGCTGTTTGTAATATTCGGCTGCTTCCCGTAGATCCTCTCGTGCCTCGGGGTGCAGCGAATAGTTCATCGAAACTCGGCTTTCAGTTTGGCTAAGGCCTCAGGGCCAGGTAGGAGCGAAACCGCACCGTTGTCGATTTCAGCGTGACGCCGCTCGACCTCTGCTGCCCACGCTTCCTCGATCGCCGGATCAGAATCAAGACCGGCGATCAGCTTCTCGATCAGCCGCGCTCGCTCCGACGCCGGCAACTGCAACGCTTCGGCTTCCAGTGTTTCAACCGTGGACATGGTCACCTCCGAGCGGGTATTGAGATGGCGCCTAGGTTGCCACACCGGCCCATTCGAGAGCAACTTGGCCAAAGGACCTCGCGTAATGCGCGCTCATGATGCGGCCTGTCGGTTGCGGACAGGGCCCAGCGGCGTTCCGTTCGCGCTCAATCCTCTCGATACCCCGAGCTGATCGGATAGCGCCGGTCACGGCCGAAGGCGCGGCGGCTGATGCGCACGCCGGGGGCGGCCTGGCGGCGTTTGTATTCGTTACGGTCCACGAGGCGTACGATCCTGGCCACCGTT
>JALZID010000223.1 GCA_030860485.1 Pseudomonadota bacterium
GGCCAAACTCACTACCAGAAAGGCTTACGGTTTTCGGACCTATCATGGGCTGGAAGTCGCTTTGTATCATGCACTTGGCGCTCTACCGGAACCAAAGTTCACCCACAGATTTTCCTGAGGAGGGCAAACTTAAAGCCGCGGGCGTGCCGCCGGAACAGGCGGAGGCGGAAGCGGCCGTTCTTTCCGAGGTATTGGAAGTCAACCTCAAGGAGCTGGCGACCAAAGAAGACTTGAGATCTGGCCTCAACCAACTAGAAATGAAGCTTGACGCGCGCTTCGAGAAAGTCTTGGGCGAAATCGTGCTGCTCAAGTGGATGCTCGGTATCCTGATCGCTGGTGTCGTTTCGCTGATTATCAAGTCGTTTGTCTGATTTCGTGCCCTTTCCCAGTTTTTAAGCAAGGCGTAGTAGCCAAGCGCCACCGGTGGCCATGCGTCGCGTAGTCCAGAGTTTATCCATCCGCCGTCTATCATGGGTTTCACTACGCTCTACCCATCCTACGCGGCTTGCCGTATGAGGGAGGCCTATCCCCCGAGGAACACCTGGGACTCATCGCCGCCAAAGGTCTTTTCATACGCTGCGTGGCGTTAAGCGGGACGGGTGTCCGGAGCGCTACCACCGTGCCGTCGTATCTCGAGCGGTTATGCCCCGAACGCGATATTGCCACGATAACCGGTCACGCCCGAAGCCCCACTTGCCCCAGGCACCGGTGGACTCGTCCGCGCAAAGGACTGCCACCTCCCTGCCGTGCATCACTTTGCACGGAGGGTGGTGAATCCGGGGGAGTGGAAGCGCATCTGCCGCCGAGACATGAATCGTGATGCGCTCGTCTTCACCGACCGTGCCCGACTGTGATGTAATGGCGTTCGGGGTGCCCCCGGATCAGCCGGTGTTCTGGGTTATGATGCGGCGGAGGAACCAGCGATGAACGCCCTGGCGAACGAAACCAGCCCTTATCTTCTCCAACACGCCGACAACCCGGTGGCCTGGCACCCGTGGGGGCCGGAGGCACTGGAGCGCGCTCGCTCGGAGAACAAGCCCATTCTGCTTTCCGTCGGGTATTCGGCCTGCCACTGGTGCCATGTCATGGCCCACGAGTCCTTCGAGGATGAAGACACGGCGGCGCTCATGAACGCGCACTTCGTGAACATCAAGGTGGACCGCGAGGAGCGGCCCGACCTCGACAAGATCTATCAGATGGCCCATCACTTCTTGAGCGGGCGCAATGGCGGCTGGCCGCTGACCATGTTCTTGACGCCCGGGGACCACACGCCCTTCTTCGGCGGGACCTACTTCCCGCGCGAGCCGCACTACGGCCTGCCGAGCTTCAAAGAGGTGTTGGCCGGGGTGGCGAGGTTCTTCCACGAGCACCCCGAGGACGCCCGCGAGCAGGGCGAGGCCCTGCGGCAGGCCTTGAACGAGCGCGCCGCGCCGGCCGGGCAGGCGGTGCTCGACGACGCGCCCCTCCTCCAGGCGCGGGCCGAGCTCGAACGCGTCTATGACCGCCGCCTCGGGGGCTTCGGCGGGGCGCCCAAGTTCCCGCACCCGACCAGTATCGAGCGCCTATTGCGGCACTATGCTGAAACCGCTAAGGTCGATGCACCCGACCGCGAGGCCCTGCAGATGGCGCTGCACACCTTGCGCGCCATGGCGCAGGGTGGGGTCTACGACCAGCTCGGCGGCGGTTTTTACCGCTATTCGGTCGATGCCGAATGGCGCATCCCGCATTTCGAGAAGATGCTCTACGACAATGCCCAGTTGCTACCGCTGTACGCCGAGGCCTGGCAGTTGACGGGCGAGCCTGTCTTCGAGAAGACCGCCCTCGAGACGGGGGAGTGGGTGATCCGCGAGATGCAATCACCGGAGGGGGGGTTCTACTCCAGTCTCGACGCCGATTCGGCCGGGCACGAAGGCGCCTTCTATGTCTGGTCCCGAGAGGAGGTTCGATCCGCATTGGGTGAGCCGGCCTATCCCCTATTCGCCCGCCATGTGGGCCTGGATCGGCCGCCCAACTTCGAGGGCCACTGGCATTTCTATATCGCAGAGTCGCCGGCCGCGATTGCCGGCGCGCTCGAGACCGAAGAGGCAGGAGTCGTCCGGCACATCGCGGAGGCGAGGACCAGGTTACTCGCCCTACGCGAGCCCCGCATCCGCCCCGGCCGCGACGAAAAGGTCCTGACCTCTTGGAATGCGCTCATGATCCGCGGTCTGGCCATCGCCGGCCGGATATTCCGGCGAGATGATTTCCTGTCGTCCGCCGAGCGCGCGATGGACTTCATCCGCGCCACGCTATGGCGCGACGGGCGACTGCTCGCGACCTATAAAGATGGCCGGGCGCACCTGAACGCCTATCTGGACGACCATGCGTTCCTGATCGATGCGCTGTTGAGCCTGCTCGAAGCGCGCTGGCGCGGGGGGGAGCTGGAGCTCGCGATCGCGCTTTGCGATGTGCTCATCGAGCGCTTCGAAGACCGTGAGGAGGGTGGGTTCTTCTTCACGGCCCACGACCACGAACGTTTGATCGCGCGCCACAAGTCGCTCATGGACGAGGCCCTGCCGGCCGGGGCCGGGGTCGCGGCCTATGGCCTCGGGCGGCTCGGGCATCTCCTCGGTGAGACGCGTTATCTCGCCGCGGCGGAGAGAACGCTGCGCGCGGCGAGCGGCTCGATCGGGCGTTACGCTTCTGGGCATTGCGCCTTGCTGCGCGCCCTGGAGGAATATCGGGTGCCGCCCACGACCATGGTCTTGCGAGGCGGCGGCGAGTTGCTGGCCGAGTGGCAGCGGCGTTGTACCGAGCATTACTCTCCAGCGCGTCTCACGTTCGCCATCCCGGCCGAGGCGCGCGGCCTGCCGGGGGTCTTGGCGCTATGCCACCCGGCGGAGCAGGGCGTCGTCGCTTATGTATGTCAAGGCACGCAATGCGGCGCCCCCATCCGGGACTTGGCGGCGCTCGATGAAGCGATGCGGAAGGAGCTGTCGCCAGATGCGCGTGATAAGGCAAGCCGTTAGCCGCCACGATCGCCCCCGCTCGCTGTACGAAGTCGCCGAGCGGACGCGAGCCGGACAGTCCTTCGATCCGGCGTTATGCGAGGTTCCTGGACGAGTTCTATAGCCATCCGGAACGCCGCCAGGACATGATCTCGGATGAGCCTTGCCCGGTCGGGGTCGTCGAGGATGCCTATCTGGCCACGGTGGCGGAGCACCTGGCCGAGCATTGGCGGCTGCGTTGTCCGGACTGGGTCCATGGCGGGCGGCGTTTTCTGCAACGGCCTTTTTTGCGGGGGGCCTGGAGAATCTCAAGGCCACGCTGCTGGTCGAAAGCCCGGTCGCGTTCCGGCGCCGCATGCTGTTCGTCGGGAGGGACGTGCTCGACCGACCGCGCCGGTTCTCGGCTGCGTCGTCAGTAGCGACGCGGTAAGCTGGGAAGCGGCGGCCGAATCACAGCGACGGGACCTCGGAACGCGCGGCCGTTGGGACCCGCTACGCTCGTCCCCCCTACCGGGGCCGGCCGGGCTACTCCTTCTTCAAGAAGTAATACCCAAACGGCCCCTTCAGGGTCATGGTATCGGGTTTCCTTTCGATGAGGGCGAAGGTATCGCCGTTCGCGGTGACGATCTTGCCGTCCTTGACCTCGAACTTCTCTTCTATCGTCCCTTCACGGCCGCTCTCCGTGAGGCTCTCCGAGAACTTGTAGAGACTGGTCCGAGCCAGGTTCCCGTCGGCCCCGAAGACCCATTTGGAGCCCTCGGGGGCTCGCTTGCCCGTCAGGTAAATAGCGGTCGACTCCAGCACCCAATTGCCGGCGACATCGGCCGGGCCCTGGATCGCGATGCCTTGAGCGTACGTCATCGACGCCGCGAGACCACTTGCAACGATGATATTGCCAATGATGATATTGATAGCTGACCGGCGACGCATGGCCCCTCCCTTCGGATGAACAGCGAGCCGGTATTGTGCCCCCCACGGTCCCCCCCGACAAGGGGAGGACCGACCGTCCGGAGTGTCAGTAGCGACAGCCGGGAAAGTAACGATAGCCAGGGAAGTAGCGGTAGTGGCCATAACGGGGCCATCGATAGTGACGCCCGTGGCCGTAGCCGTAATAGCGGGGGCGGTAGAGCCTACGATGGCCCCTCGGGTACACCTTCTGGTAACCATACCCGGACGATCCGTAACCCGGGGAATAGCCCTCGAAGCCGTTATAGGGGCGCGGTTGGTGTTGATTCCAGCTCCAGGCCAGCACCTCGGGCGCGATCAGTACCAGTCCCGCACCGAGTAGCAATGACAGCATGCGCTTCGATCTCTTGGACACGACAAACCTCCGTTCACGGGTGGCGCCGGTATTTGCCGGCATGTCGCCCACGGTACACGCCCGCGGCTGAACGGCGACTGAACGGGGGGCGTACGCGAAATCGCCCTGCCCCGCCGGGCTAGCGAAATATCTCCGGGGGGCTGGCGCCGAAGCCCTCCTCGTAACGGGCGGCGAGCTCGGAGTGGGCGAAGCGGTGGTTCTGCGTGCCGTGGTGCTCGATCTTGATGGCCCCCATGAGCGAGGCGATGCGCCCGGTGGTCTCCCAATCCAGATCGCGCAGGAGCCCCAGGATCAAACCGGCCCGGTAGGCGTCGCCGCAACCGGTCGGATCGCGCACGGCGCGCGGCTTGGCGGCGGGGATCTCGTAGCGCCTCCCCTCGGCGTAGATGCACGAGCCCTGGGCGCCGAGCGTGACGATGAGCCCGCGTACCCGCTCGCAAAGCGCCTCGGGCGACAGGCCGGTACGCTCGTGCAGGAGCTGCCATTCGTAGTCGTTGACCGTCACGTAGGTCGCGCTGCTCAGGAACCATAGGAGCTCCTCTTTTTCGAACATGGGCAGGCCCTGGCCGGGGTCGAAGATGATCGGTACTTTCGCCTCGGCGAGCGCGGCGGTGTGCTCCAGCATCCCTTCGCGGCCATCGGGGGAGATGATCGCGAGCCGGACGCCATCGAGCGCCGGCAGCGCGTTGTGGTGCGAGTGGCTCATGGCGCCAGGATGGAAGGCCGTGATCTGGTTGTCGTCGAGATCGGTGGTGATGAAGGCCTGGGCCGTCCATTGGTCGGCGATGGTCTTGACATGGCGGCGGGAGATCCCGCAGGCGTCGAGCCAGGCCGCGTAGGCGTCGAAGTCGCGCCCCACGGTCGCCACCGGGAGCGCATCCGCACCCAATAGTTTCAGGTTATAGGCGATGTTCCCGGCGCAACCGCCGAACTCCCGCCGCATCTCCGGGACCAGGAAACACACGTTCAGGATATGGATGCGGTGCGGCAGGATGTGATTCTTGAAGCGATCCTGGAACACCATGATGTTGTCGTAGGCCATCGAGCCGCAAATCAGGGCGGTCATGGACATCGTTCTCCTATGGTTGACGATTGGAGCTATGCCAAGCGCGCGAGGCGCGTGTGCTCGTCCCGGGTGCCGACTGCCTGCCGCGCCAGGACCGGCGCGAGGAAGCGACCGGTGTAGGAGCGCGGGTGGGCCGCCACCGCTTCTGGGGTACCGGTGGCCACGACCTCGCCGCCGCCCTCACCACCCTCGGGGCCGAGATCCACGACCCAGTCGGCGGTCTTGATGACATCGAGGTTATGTTCGATAACGATGACCGTGTTGCCGCGCTCGCATAGCCGTTGCAAGACCGACAAGAGTTGCTCGATGTCGTGGAAGTGGAGGCCGGTCGTGGGCTCGTCGAGGACATAGAGGGTGTGGCCGGTGTCGCGCCGCGACAGCTCTCGCGCCAGCTTGATGCGCTGGGCCTCGCCGCCCGAGAGCGTGGTGGCGTTCTGGCCCAGCTTGATGTAGGCGAGGCCGACGTCGATCAGGGTCTGGAGCTTGGAGGCCACGGCCGGTACCGGATCGAACAAGCGCCTGGCGTCTTCCACGGACAGGCCCAGCACCGCCGCGATGCTCAGGCCTTTGTAGTGGATGTCCAGGGTCTCGCGGTTGTAGCGCGCCCCCTGGCATAGATCACAGGTGACATACACGTCCGGCAGGAAGTGCATCTCGACCTTGATCACGCCGTCGCCCTGGCAGGCCTCGCAGCGCCCCCCGCGCACGTTGAAGCTGAAGCGCCCCGGCGCGTAGCCGCGCGAGCGCGCCTCCGGGATCGCGGCGAACAGATCGCGGATGGGCGTGAAGAGGCCGGTGTAGGTGGCGGGGTTGGAGCGCGGGGTGCGACCGATGGGGCTCTGATCGATGTCCACGACCTTGTCCAGCCATTCCAGGCCCTCGATGCCCCGGTACGGCTTCGGGTCCTCGCCCGCATGATGGAAACGGCGCGCCGCGATCCGGTATAGGGTGTCGTTGACGAGCGTGGACTTCCCCGAGCCGGACACCCCGGTCACGCAGCTCAATAGCCCGGTCGGGAACGCCACATCGATGTCCTTGAGGTTGTTCCCGCTCGCACCCAGGAGGCGCAAGAGCCCGCGCCCATCTATCGATCTGCGCGGGTACGAGATGGGGATGGCGCGACGGCCCGAGAGGTACTGCCCGGTGACCGACTGGGCATGGCGGGCGATGGCATCGGGCGGACCCTGGACCATCACCCGCCCGCCGTGGATCCCGGCGCCTGGTCCCATGTCCACCACATGGTCCGCGGCCCAGATGGCCTCCTCGTCGTGCTCCACCACGATGACGGTGTTGCCGAGGTCGCGGAGCTGGGTCAGGGTGCCGAGCAGGCGCCGGTTATCGCGCTGGTGGAGCCCGATCGAGGGCTCGTCGAGCACGTACATGACCCCGGCGAGGCCGGCCCCGATCTGGCTCGCCAGGCGGATACGCTGCGCCTCGCCGCCGGACAGGGTGTCGGCGCTCCGGTCCAAGGTCAGGTAGTCCAGCCCCACATCGACCAGGAAGCGCAGCCGCTCCTTCACCTCCTTCAGGACCTTGACCGCGATCTGGCCCTTGTGTCCCCCGATCGTCAGGGACTCGAAGAACCGCAACACGGCCTCGACCGGCATGGCCGTGACCTCGGGCAGCGAGCGGCCCCCGACCAGGACATGCCGGGCGGCCAAGGTCAGCCGCGTCCCGCCGCATGCCGGACAGGGTGTCTGCCCGAGGAACTTCGCCAGCTCCTCGCGCACCAGGCTCGATCCGGTCTCCCGGTAGCGCCGCGTGAGGTTCGGGATCACGCCCTCGAAGGGGTGACGCCGCTTGCGGCGTCGGCCTTGGCCATCATCATAGGTAAAGGCGATGGCCTCGCCCCCGCTGCCCTCCAGGACCACCTTACGGACCCGCGCCGGGAGCTGCTTGAAGGGCTTGTCGAGGTCGAAGCCGTAATGGGCCGCGAGATCGGAGAGAAGTTGGAAGTAGTAGCCGTTGCGCCGGTCCCAGCCGGGGATGGCGCCCGCGGGCAGGCAGAGCTCCGGGTGGCGCACCACGCGGGCGGGGTCGAAGAACTCTCGCACCCCGAGCCCGTCGCACTCGGGGCAGGCGCCCGCCGGGTTGTTGAAGGAGAACAGCCGCGGCTCCAACTCGTTCAGGCTATAACCGCAGTGCGGGCAGGAGAAACGCGCGGAGAACACCATCTCCTCGCCCCCGGCCTCGTCCCCTCGGGCCTCGTCCCCTCGAGCATCGTCCCCTCGGGCATCGTCCATACGCACGAGGCGCACCACGCCGCCCGAGATCCGTACGGCGGTCTCGAACGATTCGGCCAGGCGCAGGCGCAGATCGGGCCGGACCCTGAACCGATCCACCACGGCCTCGATGTCGTGCTTTTTGTATAATGCCAGCCCCGGTGCCGCGTCCAGCTCGTGGACCTGAGCGTCGATGCGGGCGCGCACGAACCCCTGCTTGCGCAAGTCATCGATGACCTCCTCGTGCTCGCCCTTGCGCCCCTGCACGACCGGCGCGAGGATCATGAGCCGGGTGCCCTCGGGCAGGGCCAGGACCTGGTCCACCATCTGGCTCACGGTCTGGGCCGCGAGCACCGTGCCGTGGGTGGGGCAGTGCGGCTCGCCGGTGCGGGCGTAGAGGAGCCGCAAATAGTCGTGGACCTCGGTCGTGGTCCCAACCGTGGAGCGGGGGTTGTGGGAGGCGGACTTCTGCTCGATGGCGATCGCCGGCGACAGCCCTTCGATGGTATCGACATCCGGTTTCTGCATCACCGACAGGAACTGCCGCGCATAGGCCGACAGGGACTCGACATAGCGACGCTGGCCCTCCGCATAGATGGTATCGAAGGCGAGCGAGGACTTCCCCGAGCCCGACAGCCCGGTGATGACGATGAGCCGGTCCCGAGGCAGGTCGAGGTCGATGTTCTGGAGATTGTGGGTCCGGGCACCCCGGATGCGGATGGTGTCCATGGCGCACAGGCAGGGTAACCCCTGAATACGAAGGGGCTGAATACTACTGGTCCGAGCACCCATGACGCAAAGGGATGGCCTGTCGAGCCAGGAACCGATGGCGGTCTGCGAGCGGCGCGCCGCGCTGTCGCTCGCGACCTTGTTCTTCTTCCGCATGTTCGGGCTGTTTCTGATCCTGCCCGTGCTGGCGCTGCACGCCCAGCACCTGGGGGGCGCAACCCCTTTCCTCATCGGCATCGCGATGGGCGTCTACGGCCTGACCCAGGCGCTGTTCCAGATCCCCTTCGGGGGCCTGTCGGACCGTTACGGGCGCAAGCCCGTGATCGCGGCCGGGCTTCTCATTTTCGGCCTCGGCAGCGTGCTGTGCGCGGTCTCGGGGCATGTCGCGGGGATCATCGCCGGCCGGGCCCTGCAGGGTGCCGGTGCCATCTCGGCGGCCGTCATGGCGCTCGCTGCGGATCTGACGCGCGAGGAACAGCGCATCAAGGTGATGGCGGTGATAGGCGTAACTATCGGGCTGGCCTTCGCGGCCGCATTCGTCGCCGGCCCGGCCCTCGATGCCGTGCTCGGGCTGCATGGCCTCTTCTGGCTGGCCGCGGGCCTGGCCCTCGGTGGGATTGCGGTCCTGTATCTCCTTGTGCCCGAGCCCGGGCACAGCGCCTTTCATCGCGAGTGCGAGCCGCAGTGGGGTCAGGTGCTCGGTATCCTTGCGAATCGCGATCTCCGGCGGCTCAACGTCGGCATCGGATGCCTGCATTTCCTCTTGACCGCAAGCTTCGTGGTCCTGCCGGTGGTGCTGCGCGATGGCCTGGGTCTCGCCAGTCGGTTGCATTGGGAGGTCTATCTACCGGTATTCGGGTTGTCCATCGTCCTGATGGTGCCGGCCATTCGGGCGGCCCAGCGGCGCGGTCGCGAGGTGTTCCTCGGGGCCGTGGCGCTCGTCGGGATCTCCGAGCTGGGCCTGGCCCTGGGGCATGGGAGCGCGTCCGGGGTATTCCTCATGCTATGGGGCTTCTTTTCGGGGTTCAACTACCTGGAGGCGAGCCTTCCGGCTCTGGTATCGCAGATGGCGCCGGCCGATCGGCGCGGTACCGCGCTCGGCGTCTACGCCATGTCGCAGTTCCTCGGGACCTTCGCGGGCGGCGCGATCGGCGGCCTGCTCTCGGGTTATTCTGGCGCCACCGGCGTGTTCCTGATGTGCGCCGCGCTGGCGCTCTCTTGGTTCGCGTACGCCCGCGGGATGGTGTTGCCGCGGCCGCTGCGCAGCCATGTGGTCAAGGTCGGCCGGCTCACGGCCGCCGAGGCCACGGCGCTCACCGTCAGGCTCGCGGCCGTTGCGGGAGTTAGCGAAGCCGTGGTGGTCGGTGAGGACGGCGTGGCGTTCCTCAAGGTGGACCGAGACACGCTGGACTGGCAGGGATTACGTGACATCTGCGCGGCGCGGGGCTAAGGTCTGCCCAAGCGTATTTCAACGTTGGTTCTTTTCCGTGAGGAGGTATAGCGATGGCAAGGGGTATCAACAAGGTCATTCTCATCGGGAATCTGGGTGCGGAACCCGAGGTGCGGTACATGCCGAGCGGGCAGGCGGTCGCGAACGTGCGGCTCGCGACCAGCGACTCGTGGCGGGACAAGGAGACGGGGGAAAACCAGGAGCGCACCGAGTGGCACCGCGTGGTGTTCTTCGGCAAGCTCGCCGAGATCGTCAAGGAATACCTACACAAGGGCTCGCACGTCTACATCGAAGGGCGGATCCGGACCAACAAGTGGCAGGACCGCGACGGGCACGACCGCTATACCACCGAGATCGTGGCGAACGACATGCAGATGCTGGGCGGCCGCGGCGGCGGCACGACCCCCATGGAGCACGAGCCGCCACCCCACGACGAGGCCCAGGCCCAGAGCCCTGCGTCCGTCTCCTCTGGATCTGGATCGGGGAGCGGCGCGGCGCCGGATCTCGACGACGACATCCCGTTCTAGGGACGGCCGTCCGGGGCCGCCCGAGAACCTCGTGCGGGGTCGTGACGACCCGCGTCCCCGTTTCGAGCCGCATCCCGTCGGCTCGGGACTGCCCGGTCCGGATCGATCGAATGATCGACCGGCGCGGCGGCGCTCCTGTGCCGTCCGGGGGTATCGGTGGGCCGGTGCGGGGACGGCGCACCGAAGTAGTAGCCCTGGGCCTCGTCGCAGCCTTGGACCTCGAGGGCCGAAAACTGGTCGGCGGTCTCGACCCCTTCGGCGATCACCTTCATCTTGAGGCTGTGGGCGAGCGCGATGACCGCGGTGGTGATGGCGGCCGCATCCCCGTCGGTCGTGACTTCCTGGATGAAGCTCCGGTCGATCTTGAGTCGGTCGATCGGGAAGCGCTTGAGATAGCCGAGCGAGGAATAGCCGGTCCCGAAATCATCGATGGCCACCCGTACCCCGAGCGCCTTGAGTCGGCGCAGGACCTCGGCCGCCGCAGCGGGGTTCTCCATGACCGCACCCTCGGTCAGCTCGATCTCCAATCGATCGGCGGGGAGCCCTGCGCGCACGATGGCCTCCTCGATGGTGCGCGCGAGGTGGCGATGGCGGAAATGGCGGGGCGATATGTTCACGGCCACGCGCAGGCCCTCCGACCAGGTCCGTGCCGCGCGGCAGGCTTCTGCCAGCACCCATTCGTCGAGCGGCCCGATGAGCCCGCACTCCTCTGCGATTGGGACGAAGCGCGTCGGTGGGATCAGGCCCATCTCCGGCTGCGGCCAGCGCACCAGGGCCTCGGCCCCCACGGTCTTCAAGGACGCGAGGTCCACGATCGGCTGGTAGTGCAGGCACAGCTCCGCCTGCTCGATGGCACGGCGCAGGCCGGTCTCGATGAGGAGCCGATCCATGGCCTCCCGGTTCATGTCCTCGGTGAAGAATCGATAGCCGTTCTTGCCCTCGCGCTTGGCCCGGTACATGGCCGTGTCGGCATTCTTCATGAGGGTCGAGAGATCGGCGCCGTCCGCGGGAAAGACGCTGATCCCGAGGCTCGCGCCGATGGTGATCTCGTGATGGTCCAGCCGGACCGGCGCCGCCAGGGACTCCACCAGCCGGCGGGCGCTCTTGGCCACCTCGCGCGCGGCGCCGATGTCCTCCAGGAGCACCGTGAACTCGTCGCCGCTGATGCGTGCGAGCGTGTCCTCCGCGCGCAGGCGGTCCTTCATGCGGCTCGCGACCGCCCGCAGCAGGGCATCCCCATGGTCATGGCCCAGGGTGTCGTTGACGAGCTTGAAGTTGTCGAGGTCGATCAGCAGGAGCGCGAGCCTCATCCCATGGCGCTGCGCGCGGCCTATCGCGTGCTGCACGCGCTCGTAGAAGTACCGGCGGTTGGGCAGCTCGGTGAGCGCGTCGTAATTCGCGAGGTGCGCCAGCCGCTCCTCAGCACGCCGGCGCTCCGCGACCTCGACCTCGAGCGCCGCGTTGGCTTGCGACAGCTCGGCGGTGCGAACCTCGATGCGGTGCTCGAGCTCATCGTGCGCCGCCCGCGCCGCCTCCGAGCGGTACCGCTCGATGGCATAGCGGAGGGCGCGCGGCAAGAGATGCCCGTCCAGCTCACGCTTGACGAGGTAGTCCTGAGCGCCCTCGCGGAGCGCCTCTATGCCCAGGGCCTCATCGTCTCGACCGGTCAGGACGATCGCCGGTACGCCGGGGGCCTCGGCCCGGAGCTTGAGGAAGGTCTCGATCCCCTGGCTGTCGGGCAGGCCGAGGTCGGCCAGGATGACATCGATGTCGTCCTCGCCGAGGAGCCGGAGGGCATCCGCGAGCCGCTCTGCGTGGACCAGCGCGAACTCGCAGCCGGTGGCCGGACGGCCGAGGTGCTCGCGCACCAGAAGCGCGTAGCTCGGGTCGTCCTCGACGACGAGCACCCGGATGAACATGTGACTCAGCCCTCGGGCAGAGTGACGACGGTGAACCAGAAGCGCTCGATGGACCGCACGACCTTGGCGAGGCCCTCGAAGTCGAAAAGCTTCGTGACATAGCAGTTGGCGTGGAGCCCGTAGGCCCGCATGACGTCTTCCTCGGCGCTCGAGCTCGTGAGGATGACCACCGGGATGCGCTTGAGCGCCTCGTCCGACTTGATCTCTCGCAGGACCTCGCGGCCGTCCTTCTTGGGGAGGTTGAGATCCAGGAGGATGAGGTCGGGGCGCGGCGCCGTCGGGTAGCGGCCCTCGCGCCGGAGGAACGACAGGGCGTCGATGCCGTTGTCGATCACGTGCAGATCAATGAGCACTTTGGCCTGGTCCAGGGCCTCGCGTGTCATGAGCACATCGCTCGGGCTGTCCTCGATGAACAGCACGGTGACCGGGCGCCCGCCGCGCGCTTCGATCGTCGTCATGCCGGTTGCTCCCCCGCTGGGACCGTGAAATGGAAGGTCGAGCCCCGGCCCGGCGCCGACTCGATCCAGATCCGCCCGCCCCAGCGTTCCACGACCCGCTTGCAGATGGCGAGTCCGATGCCGGTCCCCGGGTACTCGCTGCGGGTGTGCAGGCGCTGAAAGATCCGGAAGACCCGATCGGCGTACTCGGGCTCCATCCCGATCCCGTTGTCCTTGACCGAGATGCGCCATTCGCCCGCGAGGCGCAGGGCGGCGATATGGATGGCGGGTGGCGCATCACCCCGGAACTTGATGGCGTTGCCGACCAGGTTCTGGAAGAGCTGCGTCATCTGCGTCGGCTCTGCCATGACCGTGGGGAGTGGATCGCTTTTGATCTCCGCACCGCTCTCGGCGATCGCCGCCCGGAGCCGGGCGAGGGCATCGCAGAGGACGGCCCCGCAGTCGGTCGGCGAGGGGGCCTCGGCGCGGGTTCCGATGCGCGAGTAGGCGAGAAGATCGTTGATGAGCGCCTGCATGCGCACGGCCCCTTCGACCGCGTGGCGCATGAGATCCTCTGCACGCCCGTCCAGCCGGTCCCGGTACCGTTGTGCCAGGAGGTGCACGCAGCCCGCGACCGCGCGCAGAGGCTCCTGGAGGTCATGGGAGGCGACATAGGCGAACTGCTCGAGATCGCCGTTCGAGCGCGCGAGCTCTGCGGTACGCTCCGCGACCCGATGCTCCAGCAGCGTGTAGCCGTCCTGCAAGACCGCCTCGGCCTCCTTGCGCTCGGTGATGTCGATGCAACCCCCAAGGTAACCGGCGAACTGCCCATCCGCACGGTGGTAAGGCGTCGCGGTGTCGAGGATCCAGCGATAGGCGCCATCGTGGCGCTTGATGCGATACTCGACATGCAAGGGCTCGAGGGCATCGAAGGCCGACTCGTAGGTGGCGACGCAGCGTTTCAGGTCCTCGGGGTGCACGTCCTCGGTCCAGCCGTAGCCGAGCTCCTCCTGGAGGTCCCTCCCGGTGAATCGCAGCCAGCCCTCGCTGAAATAGGTGCAACGCCGGTCGGGCCTCGACATCCAGATCATGAGCGGGGCGCGGTCGGCGAGCGCGCGGAAGCGCGTCTCCTCGGTGCGCTTGTGTTCGCTGAGATCATGCACGACCGCGACGAACACCCGGCGGCCTTGATCGCGCGCCTCGCTCACGGAGAGGTACATCGGAAAGCCGGCCCCGTCCCGGCGGCATCCGATGACCTCGCGTCCGATCGGGCCGGTCGTGCCGGTGCCGCGGGCGAGGTGCGTTTCGATGCCACCCCGGTGCCACTCGCGGTCGGGGGAGGGGATGAGCACCGCGAGGTCCCGGCCCAGCAACTCCTCGCGCGGGTAGCCGAAGAGCCGCTCGGCCGCCGGGTTCAGGTATTCGATGCGGCCGCGCTCGTCGAACTGGACGAGACCCTCGGCGAGCCCCGCGACGATCGCGTCCGCCATGCCCCCGGTCGGCCTGACCCCGATCAACGCCTTGCCCTCAACGCCTCGCCCTCCACCGCCCTCTACTGCATCGTTCGCCACTCGCTACGCGCCCCGCATGATCGCAAGTGTAGCGCATCCGCATCGGGCCCGCCGTCGACGGCCCTCGCCTGTCCGTCACCCCACAGCCCCTACACCCACCCGAAACCCGGCCGGGGTCAGCCCGAACGCGCTCTTCCCACCCCCCTCCCGGACCACCCAACCACCGGCCGGCCCCTCCGACCGTACCTGTTGCCAAGACCCATTGAATTTCCTATCCTTTATCCTTAGTGAGCATGCTCGTTAGGCGCCATCTGACGAAGGGCTCCGGGGATTTGTCCTCCCGGAAGTCGGCGTGAAGCTCAAGCGGGGGCCTGCAATCAAGGCCCGCAAGGGGCGTAATCCACTTACCGGCGAGGAAATCCTGATCAAGGCCAAGCCCGCCACCGTGAAGGTAAGGGCCGTACCCCTTAAGGCGCCTAAAGAACTGCTGCAATCCAACTAACCCAGCTACCGCCTCCGAGGAACCCATGAAAAATGTCGAGATGCATGTCCAGGGGAATATTCTGACTATCCAGATCGATCTCTCCAAAGAATACGGTCCCTCTTCCTCAGGCAAGACCATCATCATCGCCTCTACCGAGGGGAACGTGCCTGTCCCTGAACGCGAGGAGAAGATCGGGTTAAACGTCTACCGTAAAAAGTAAGTATCGGTCTAAGGTCAAGGGCGGGCGAGAACCGAACGCTTCAAGGCACATAGCTTGGCCAAGAGAGGACCGATCAAAATGCTGGATTTTTGCTTAGGAATCCAGACGCTGTGTGAACGTATCGCAGGAAAACCCAGATACGGCTGCATTGTATCTTTCAGCTAACCACGCGCGTTCCCTCTTGAAGCTGGGGAGTCAATGGCATTGCTTGTATGGCGCGCTGAATGGGAAGCCATCGCGCAGGAACCAGAAAAAACCTCTGCTGCGCCGCGAAATAGTCGAGATATGAGAGGCCATTGGGTGATGAGAAAACATCAAGGGATTTTTCATGATCATTGCACAAGACCCTCTATCGACGAGATACAAGCGCTTTCAGCCGGTCCCACACCGATGTACCGCCAGAAATGAGCGTGAGCTCTTTCGCGACAAGAAAAAGCGGCGTCCCGCCACTTGAGAACTTGACGGCATGCTCCATGGTCTCCCGGCCGCCGGCGGACTGCGCGTATGCCTGCAAGGCCTGGAGCGACGGAAGATAGACCTCGGCGATACGGTAGAACGGCAGCCGCGTCCCATTCGAGGTCCCAACGACCCTGGTCGCTACGAACCGTGTCCTACCGACGAGCTTGTCCAAGATCATCGGCACGTGCTCCTCCTGATAGAGCTTCTCGAATGCCTCGAACGTACCGACGTATTCGGACGAGAGTCCGTCGCCGATCGGTACATCCTCGTCCTGGTAAAGGTGCTCGACGTATCGATATCCTGCGGTCGTGGATACATCACCATGAATTTGACGCCAGCCATAACAGCCTCCGAATCATCGTTCTTTCGGTTGCGAGCGGCAGACGGTACTCGGTTTTCGCCTGCCGCCTGCTATCGGTGCGTCACCCTCGCCGCGCCTGATTCCCTGATTTCGCTGCGCTACATCCGGGCTACGATCGGGTCGATTGCTACGATCGTTAACCGGGGTTGGTGAGCTCGGGGACCGGCTCTCCGCGTCCGGCGCGCAGGAACAGGAGCGCGCCCGTGCGTGTGGTCACGGTCCCGTGCCGCGCGCCCTTGGCGGCAAAGTGGTAGTCGCCGGCGCACACGGTGATGTCGCCGATGGTGATCTCGCCCTGAAGTACCAGGCATTCCTCGGGGAAGGTGTGGTCGTGAGCGGGCATGGCCACCCCGGGATCGAGGCGGGCGAGGAGAGAGCGGGCGCCGGTGGTCTCGTCGCGATACGGCATCTTGAATTCGATGCCGGGCATGAACTGGACCCATCCTTCGCCCGCACGGATGGTGCGCAGTCCCTCGTCCCCCATCTCGGCCCGCACGCGGGCCATCAGACGATCGCGCAGCGCCGGGGGCGGCGTAATGGGCTTCAACGCCTCGGCCCATGTCGTGAACAACCGGGGGTCGAAGGCATCGTCCTTGGGGTCTTGTCTTGGCATCATAGGGTTCAGTCTGCGAAGTCAGCCTGGGTTCCAGGGTCCGTTTCAGTTTCTGCCATGGCGTTTCGGATCACGGTCTTGACGCTGCCCATGGGGGCCTGGGTGCAGCGGGCGATCTCCTCGTGGGTCAGCCCGCGAAAGAACGCCATGCTGAGCAACTGCCGCTCCACTTGCGTAAGCCGTTGAAACGCCTTCCATCATGCCGCGCGCCTCAAGCCCCACCAAGGCATCCAGTGGATCGCCGTCGGTGCAGGGCTCGACCCCCAGAGCATACGGGTCGGCGTGGGTCTCGGCCGGATCGCGGCGCCTTAGCAGATCCAGGGCCCGGCTGCGGCAGATCGTGAAGATCCAGGCCATCACCGTTCACCGTGCCAGGCTGTAGCGATCCCATTGCCGCCATACCTGGAGATAGACATCCATGACCACCTCCTCCGCGGTCTCGTGGTGGCCGGTGAAGCGCAGGGCCAGCGCCATCACCCGGCTCGCGGTCGCGTCGTAGAGCGCGGTCAGCGCACTCTCGTCGCGGGCGCCGATGGCCGAGATCAACACCCGCAGCGCCACTTCGTCGGGATCGAAGGCCACGGCGTCCGAGGCCGCTTCCCCGGCTCCGCGGTACCCTCTTGCATGGGCCGATTGTAAGCGTCCAGGGCCGAGGTTCGGGCGCGAGCACCGGAGAACCGCAGAACGGTCCCCTTCTCTTCGTCAATCGATGCTTGGGCCACCGGGGGTGTTCCTTCTCGCCGTCATGCTTCTCACTACGCAAGAAGTTTGAACTTGGATGTCGCTGGGTCGGACGCCCGATACGCAGTGGCTGCGATTTGGGCACCATCCGGGAGCAGGGACTAACAGAAATCCCGCGACACCGTCCGGAGCCCTCCGAGCAGGGCCGCTCGGTCTTCGAGCTTGCGGGCGATGATGGACGACCCCTCGCGTTGCACCTCGCCCGTTACCCCCATGAGCCTCGCCCCGAGCAGGGCCCCGGGGCACGATATCCCGTCTTCTCTTCGAGCCGAAGTCCAACGCACGTCGCTATGCCCCGATGTATCGAGTCGTATCGCTATTGAAGCAGTGGCTGCTGCGCCTTTATCAAAAGGCGTGCGTTCCGAACAGCTTGATTACTAATCGTTGATACCCGATGTTACCTAGGGAAGCATGTATCGGTCGCCCTAACATACGACTCGCTCTGTTTCATGGCAGTGATCACGCATTGCCATTGCTCGGGAGTACGTCCGCCACCAGCTTGGGCACACACCTGTTTTATTAACTTCTGCTTTTGCTCGTCATCCAACCGGAGCTGACTGGCATTGAGCTCCATTGCCTCTGTACACCACGCGATGGATTGGTCGAGTCGAGCGTCGGTACAGCCCGACAGGTTCAAAGAAGAAATCAACGCTAGCGCGCAAATGAAAGACTGTGTGGTCACGACTGCTGTCTTCTTTGTCAAACGAGGTTGCCCTACGATCAGCCTATACCTGCATATAATACCCTGAAGTACGACAGTACCTTCTGCAGCCGCTCGGTTATCTAGCGGCATCGCGCTCTCGCCGTCTGGAGTTAGCGTGCCGCTTTCTCGAGAGCCGGTTGAAGTATAGGAATTTTAAACGCCCTTTTCCGTCAGAAGGGAGGGTACTGCCTGCCCCTCTAGGATGTCAAACATGCGAGTCCTCGGCCTGGAATGGGGGACTTTTTGGGCCCTTCATCGGCTCGAGGCGCCATGTTGCGGGGCGTTGGTCTCGGGCGAGCCAGGGGCAAAGGGAATTGTTCGCTCAGGGAGGTGTGCCGGATGGGTGGGGGGTATCGGTTGGGGATTAGGCCATTTGAAGCCGATCGAATGCCCGCACTGGGGATCGGGCGATGCCCGGGCGGACAAGCCGAGATGCGTGAGGATCTTGGCGGTCACGAGAGGATGTTCGATGGCGCCGATGATCTTCAAAGTGCCGCCGCAGTGGGGGGCACTGCTCGATGTCGATCGAGGCCTTGGAGCACGGCATGCGGTGGTCGGGGAGGGGATCGGCATCGACCGGTTGGTCATGCTCTTCACTGACTCGCGCTCGATCTGCGATGTGCTGCTTTTCTCGCTGCTGCGCCCGAACGCAACCAAACTTCATGGATAGGCGTCTTTGCGAGTGACCCTACGTTTTCTCGCCGAGACGACGATCCGATTCCGGCCCGACTGCTTGGCCTGGTACAGGTTCCGATCGGCGAGCTCGACCACCCCGTCGCGGGTGGTGGCGTCGGTTGGGAAGATCGCCACGCCGCCGCTGACGGTCACGCGCCCAAGCGGCTGGGTCTGCCCGCCCACGAGCTCGGCGGCTTCGATGGCGACGCGCACGGCCTCCGCGAACCGCCGCGCCTCCTCGCGACTGGCGCCGTAGAGGAGCGCCACGAACTCCTCGCCTCCGTAGCCGGCAATAACGTCGCCACGACGCCCGGTGGCGCGCAGGATCTCCGCTACTCGGATCAAGACCGCGTTTCCCGCCTGGTGGCCGTGAGTGTCGTTGTAGTGCTTGAAGTGGTCGGTGTCAAAAAGCACGACGGAGACGGGGTCGCCGGTCGCGCGTGCGCGCTCGAGTTCCAGCTCCAAGCGCTCGTTGAAGAAGCCGAAGTTGTAGAGTCGGGTCAGTGTGTCGGTGATCGCCCGGCGGTGGGTCCGGGAGACCTGTCCGGTCAGGCTCCTCACGATCTGCACTTGCTGCAGCAGCAGCGCTTCCAGGATCTGCGGGCGACGGCGCACCAGCTTGCGAAACTGCGCGGCCGGGACCCGTGCGATGCGGCAAGCCGTCGAGGCGCGCACGCTAGCGGAGCGCAGGTGACGATCCAGGCAGCCCCAGTCCTTACGGAGTTTGGCACCCGGTCTGGCTTAGTGTTTCATGAGCAGAAATTCAACGAAGTCACGCACTTCGTCGTGAAGTTCAAAAGGTAGAGTGTCGAGCAATTCTAACAGCGTTTTGGCGTAGTTAGGAAATTTGGCGTGGGTTGTCAACGGGGCAATGTTTCGTCGGAGGGGCTGGACTGTGATTTGGCGGCGTGCAAGCGGTTCTCGTAATCCATGGTGAGCGTGGCATGGTCGGAAAAGCGCCGATCCCTGTAGATCCGGGTACTTCGTATGGTGCCCGCCAAGGCCGGCGTCACTATCTGGTAGTCGATACGCCATCCGACGTTCTTGGCCCAGGCCTGGCCGCGATTGGACCACCAGGTGTATTGCTCCGGCTCCGCGTTGACGACCCGAAAGGCGTCCACCCAGCCGATCTCGTCGAACACGCGGTCGAGCCAGCCGCGCTCCTCGGGCAGGAAACCGGAGTTCTTCTGGTTGGCACGCCAGTTCTTGAGGTCGATGGGCCTGTGCGCGATGTTCCAGTCGCCGCACAAGAGGTACTCGCGCCCCTCTTGCCGGAGCCCCGCGAGGACGGGCAGCAGGCGCTCGAGGAACGCGAACTTCGCTTGCTGCCGCGCCTGGCTCGAGGACCCCGAGGGGATGTACAGCGACACGACGCTATAGTCCGCGAAATCGGCTCGCAGGTAACGGCCCTCCCGGTCGAAATCTTCCCAGTCGAGCCCGTAGACGACCCGGCGTGGCGCTTTGCGCGTGTATAGGGCCACGCCGCTGTAGCCTTTCTTGTCCGAAAGGTGGAAGAAGCTGTGATAGCCGTGCGGCGCGACCACGCTCGGGCCAAGGTCATCGCGCTGCGCCTTGGTTTCCTGGAGACAGACGACATCGGCATCCTGCTTGGCCATCCAGCGCAGGAAGCCCCTGCGCTCCGCCGAGCGGATCCCGTTGACGTTCAAGGTGATGATGCGCATGGGAGAGCGGGTGTGTCGGTGCGATATTGCCACAGCCGGTCTGGTCGCGCTATCCGAGAGCTTGTGAAAAAAAGTCGCGAGACCGGGCGGTCTACGGGCCTGCGATCAGGGAAGTAAACGTCAGACCTCCGGCGACTGGAAGAGGTTTCGACTCCCGCTCGCTCGGCGAGCCGGTTCCGAGCTCGCCCGAATCGCTCGCGCGGCCGGTCGCGGTGTCCTCCAGCTCCAGCTTTTTTCAGGCCGCTCTGTCGGTCGAGATCCGCGAGCAGTTCCACGAGCCCGCGCACAGTCCCATATCCGGCGACGGGGCTCGCGGTACAGGATCGCAGCACGCGCCCGGCCGGGTTGGAGATCGCGTCCGGTGGTTGCTCCACCCACGGACGCTGTTCTCGCGGTGGGCTCCGGGGTTACGCCTTTGGGGGTTCCGTAAGCGCTATGGGAATAACGGGCACTAGCCCGGGCGCTCCCGGATCTAATCATCCGGCTCGAGAGCGCCCACCATTGCGAGCTTCCCCATGATCTCCGCCGCCGGCGCCTCGCCGTAGAGTTCCGGGTAGCGACGACGACCATCGCACCGAGTCCGCATGCCGCAAGTACCACGGCACCGTCATCAACTTCATGGGCTCCGTGCCCATTGTCGAGGCCCCGGCGGGCTCGAGGCGGCTCTATTACCTCTACCTCGTGGCCCTCATGTCCAAGTCCTCGGCAAGAGCTCGGCCGTGGACCACCACGATCGCGATCTTGGGCAGGCTCGCGGCGTACAGCATCTCGTCACCGTTAACCGCGGCCAGCCGCGGTCGATGCACTCTCGTGACATCGACCAGCGCCACCGCCAAGCGCCGGTCGAGGACCGCACGGCTCAGGCCGAGATGCCGGATCGCCCCTTCGAGACGGCGCTGCAGGACGGGATCGGGGGTTCGCCGCAAGTCGGGAATTGGAGATGCGCCGATTGCGTCCGATAGAAAGCCCAGGGTGAACGCGAAGAAAATGATGGTGTGTTTTATGGTCCCCATCCGGCCAGTCTCCCTATGCGGCGCAAGCCTCCGGTCCGGATTGTAACGGCGACCCTTTATGTAGTGCAAGAACGAACCTCTGGAACCCGACAACGGACGTGACGACCATGGCCGGACATCCCTTCAAACGCGCGAGCCTCTTGTTCGCCAACTTCTTCTTCATCATGCTGGCCTACTACCAGATCAAGCCGGCCAGCCGCTCGCTCTTCATCGAGCAGCTCGGCGCCGATCGGCTACCCTATGTCTGGATCGGAACGGCCTTGTTCCTGGGACTCATCATCGGCGGCTACCACCGTCTGGTCGGGCGTTACAGCCGGTTGCGGCTGGTGCTCGGAAGCTGTGTCCTGTCGATGATGATGCTGGCGGGCTTCCACGCACTGCTCACGACAGACAGCACGGCGGCGGCGCTGGCGTTCTATGTGTTCGTGGACATCTTCGGCGTGGTCTTGGTCGAGCAGTTCTGGAGCCTGACCAACACCCTCTACAGCAGCGAGCAGGGCAAGCGCTGGTACGGGTTCCTGGGTACCGGCGGGGTCCTGGGCGGGCTCTTGGGGGCGGCGGCGGCGATGCTGATCGTGAAGCGCACCTCGCTCACCACCCCTGATCTCCTGCTGGTGGCGGTCGGCATCCTGGGGCTCGTCGTCACCGTGAACCTGGCCTTGGCGCGCTATGGGGTCTTCGAGGCGGCGGCCAACCCCAGCGACACGGAGCGGCCGATCGCGCGGGGGCTCCTGCGGGACCGCTACCTCATGCTCGTAGGCGCCACCGTGCTCCTGGCCCAGGTGGCGGAACCGCTGGTCGAGTACGAATTCATGAAGATGGTGGAGCTGAACTACACCGAGCTCGACGCGCGCACCGCCTTCATCTCCTGGCTCTTCAGCACCATGGGGCTGGTATCGATCCTGGTCAACCTGGCGATCACGCCGGTGGTGCACCGCTATCTCGGCGTCGTGGCTGGGCTCATGACGCAGCCGCTCCTGCTGTTCTTTTGCACCTTCGGTTTCATCTTGAACCCGACGCTCGTGTTCGGTTCCGCGATGAAGGTCAGCGACCGGGGCCTGTCCTATTCGATCAACCGGGCCTCGAAAGAGTTGCTCTATATCCCCATCAACCCCAACCTGAGCTACCGGGCCAAGGCCTGGATCGACATGTTCGGATACCGCGTGTTCAAGGTGCTCGGGGCCGTGCTGATCCTGCTCTTGACCGGCTGGCTGCCGGTCGACGCGGGTCTCGTCGGCCTCGGATGGCTCACGATGTCGGTGTGCGTTTTGTGGCTGGTTACGGTCGGTTACCTGGCGCGCGAGTACCGGGGTCTCTGCCCGCGCCCGGCGAGCGCGTGATGTCCCCCCCGGAGGCGTACCGGCGGCGCGCAGACGCGCAAAAAAAACCTGGCAAACCCCTGTTATTACGCCGCGCGCCGGTGGATAATGTGCGCGCGACAAGCACCCGCACCGACGTCTCCCGACTTTCCATGAACCCGTGCCCCGATCGGCCCGTCCTAGTCGGTAGGGGCTGTTTTCGTCGGCACGCAGGTACCTTTTCACAGACAGCCGCCCGTGCCTGCGCTAGAGTGATGGAGAGAGCGGGCGTGAGCATCGGCGGATCGGCCGCGGCATTACGAGCGACAGGTTAGAGGTAAGTCATGAAGACCGGGCGCGGGCCGGTGTGGGCCGCCGCGATCTTGCTTGGGCTGATGCTTCCGGTCCAGGCAGACTACGAATCAGGGGTCAAGGCATACATGAGCGGGGATTACGAGACCGCCCTGGGCGAGTTCGGCCGTGCCGCGGAAAGCGGCGACCGCAACGCCCAGTACAACGTCGGTCTCATGCACCTCAAGGGACAGGGGGTCGCCGCCAACGACCAGGAGGCCGTGCGCTGGTTCCGGAAGGCCGCCGGGCTCGGCCAGGTCGAGGCCCAGACGTTCCTGGGGGCCTTGTATGCCGACGGTCAGGGCGTGACCCAGGACTATGAGCAAGCCGCCTACTGGCTGGCCATGGCCGCCGAAGCCGGGCACGGCGCGGCCCAGTGCTTCCTGGGCCAGTTGTATGTCGATGGGCTCGGCGTCGAAGAGGACCCGGTGGAGGCCTATGCCTGGTTCAGCGTCTCCGAGGTCAACGGCTATCCCGAGGCCACCGGGCTCTTGAAGCAGGTCGCGGCCTCCATGTCTCCAGGCGACATCGAGAGGGCACGACGGCTCGCGCAGGTACGCGGGCCGAACTGGGCCAGGCAAGGGAAAGGCACCCTGCCCGTCCAGGCCGTGTCCGAAGACTAGCTATCCCGACGCGACCGGCTCGCTGAACCCCGCGGCGGGGCGGGCGGTCTTCGCAACCCCCCTCCCCCCCACCTCTCCTACCCGTCCCCATGATGCGCGTGACCGACCAGCTCGCGATCCGCGCGCAGGACCTATCGTGGCGTTTCGTGCGTGCCCCCGGGCCGGGCGGACAGAACGTGAACAAGGTGGCGACCGCCGTCGAATTGCGTTTCGATACTCACAGCCCGGTCGTGCCCGAGCCGGTGCGTCTACGGCTGCGGGCGCTCGCGGGTCGGCGCATCGGTAAGGACGGCATGCTCCTCATCGAGGCCTGCCGGCACCGCACCCAGGCGCTCAACCGTCAGGACGCCTTGGCGCGCCTTTGGGAACTCCTGAGTCAGGCGGCGGCCACGCCCAAGCGGCGCATTGCGACCCGGCCGTCCGCCTCCTCCAGGCGGTTACGCGTAGAGACCAAGCGCCGCCAAGCAGCCAAGAAGCAATCCCGCCGCACGCCCTTCGCCGAGCCGTGAGGCCAAAAAATCCCGGACATGCGTCGCTCCCCTCGCGATCCCAGGTGCGAGAGCCGAACGGCTGGTCTATACCCGACGTCTCGGCGTTTTGACACACTGCACAAACCCTGTAGACTCGGACGCCAGCCCGGATTTCTCCCCACTGCACGTCGTGAGGCCGCCGAGGCACCGGTCTGGCGGGCCGCACGGACTGAGAAGACGGCGAAGTAGCTGGGGGTGGTGGTGAGAAATCCGGGCTAGGAGAGCACGAGCCAGCGGGGAGGGAATCGCGGTTCATGTTCAGGATGCATTCCGGCGGAGCACCAAGCCCTGAGGTGATGGTTCCGCGAGGGTAGCTGACCGATCCGAATTCGGGGCATGGCAAAAAGACACGGAAAGAAGCCGTCGGCCAATCGCTTGGAGTCTGGCGGAGGTACCCCTGTGCCTCGCCCGGCGGCGCACGCGTCTACCGATGCCGATAAGGCTGGGGAAGGCCACCCAAGGGACTTCCCGGTGGTCGCGATCGGTGCCTCGGCCGGGGGGCTCGAGGCATTGAAGAGGCTCTTCAGCGCCATGCCGGCCCAGAGCGGCCTCGGCTTCGTGGTGATCCCGCATCTCGATCCCACCCATGTGAGCCACCTGCCGGAGTTGCTGCGCCGGCATACCCCGATGCCGGTCGAACAGGCGCAACGATGGGGCGCCGGTCCAGGCCGAGCACGTCCACATCATCCCGCCGAACGCGTTACTGACGATCAAGGGGGGCGTCCTGCATCTCGGGGCGGCCGTGGCTCGTCCCGGCATACCGCGGCCCATCGACGGCTTCTTGCGGAGCCTGGCGGAGTACCAACAGGAGCGGGCCATCTGCATCATCCTCTCGGGCACCGGCAGCGACGGCACGCTCGGGCTCAAGGCGATCAAGGCGGACGGTGGCCTGGTGATGGTCCAGAGCCCGGACACCGCCGAGCACGACGGGATGCCTCGCAGCGCCATGGCCACCGGGCTCGTGGATTACGTGCTGCCCGTGGAACAGATGCCCGCGGCGCTGCTCGAGTATATCGAGCATGCCCATCTGCGTGGCGCTCCGATCCCGATCCCCGCCGACACGCGGCACGACCCCCTGCACCCCATATTGGCCCTTTTGTGCAATCGAGAAGGGCATGACTTTCGCTGTTACAAGAAGGCCATGCTGGTGCGCCGTATTCAGCGGCGCATGGGCCTCAATCGTATCGCCGCGATCGGCGACTACGGCCAGTATCTGCGGGGAACCCCGGCCGAGATCAAGGCCCTGGCCAAGGACCTCCTGATCGGCGTGACTGAATTCTTCCGCGAGCCCGAGGCCTGGGCGGTCCTCGAAGCGGAGGTGATCCCAAAGCTCGTAGCGGCCAAGCACCCCGAGGCGCCGCTGCGCGTGTGGGTCACCGGTTGCGCCACCGGCGAGGAGGCCTACTCAATCGGCATGTGCTTCCTCGAGCGGATGGCGAGCAGCGAGCGCAACGGCAAGCTCCAGATCTTCGCGACCGACATCGATAGCCACGCGCTCGATATCGCCCGCGTGGGGACCTACCCGGAGGGCATGGCCTCGTCCCTCGCTCCGGAGCGTCTTACCCGGTTCTTCACCAGGGCCGACCATAGCTACCGGGTCAAAAAGGAGCTGCGCGAAGCGGTGGTGTTTGCACCGCAGAACCTGATCACCGATGCCCCCTTCTCGCGCCTGGACCTCGTCATCTGCCGCAATCTGCTCATCTATCTCGAGCCCGAGTTGCAACAGAAGCTCATCGCGCTGTTTCATTTCGCCCTCAACCGGAACGGCTATCTATTCTTGGGCAAGTCCGAGACCGTCGGCCAGCAACTGAGCCTGTTCGAGCCCCTCTCCAAGAAGTGGCGGATCTACCGGCGCAGCGGGCCGGTCCAGCACCGGCCGGCGGACTTTCCGCTCCTCCCGGAGGCCCTGCCCGGCGAGCGCCCGGGCGAGCCGCGGCCACACAAGCCCAAGCCCGGCGACCATGGCGAGGTGATCCGAGCGCTCCTGCTAGCGCGCTATGCCCCGGCCGCCGTGCTGGTCAACCGTGACTGCCAGACCCTCTACTTCCATGGCCAGACCGACGACTACTTGGGGCACCCGGCCGGAGAACCAACCGACGACCTCTTGGCCATGGCCCGCGAGGGTCTGCGCCTCAAGCTGCGCGCCGCCCTGCATAGGGCCATGCGGGAGGAGCAGCCGGCGGTGGTGGTGACCCAGGTGAAACGGGGCGGCGCCTCCCTCCCGGTACAGGTGACGGTGACGCCCCTGGAGGACCAGAGGCAGGGCGTGGGGCTGTGGCTCGTGACCTTTTCGGCACCACCGGCGGCCGAGGCCGAGCCGGCGCCCCGCGCCATCGAGGAGTCGGCGGCGGTGGGCCACTTGGAAGACGAGCTCGCCAGCGTCAAGAAAGAGCTGGAAAGTGTGGTCGCGGACCTGGAGAGCGCGAACGAAGAGCTGAAGGTCTCGAACGAAGAGGCCATGTCGATGAACGAGGAGCTGCAATCCACCAATGAGGAATTGGAGACCTCGAAGGAGGAGCTGCAGTCCCTCAATGAGGAGCTCACCACGGTCAACGCCCAACTCGAGGAGAAGGTCACCGATCTGGAACGCACCAACAACGACCTAGATAACCTGCTCGCCAGTACCCACATCGCGACCCTGTTTTTCGACCGGGAGTTCCGCATCAAGCGCTACACGCCCGCCTCCACCCGCTTGTTCAACCTGATCCCCTCGGACCTCAACCGGCCGGTGGCCGATATCGCCAATAAGTTTTCCGATGGTCACCTGTTATCCGACGCCCAGCAGGTCCTCGATACCCTCACCCCGATCGAGCGCGAGGTGCGCACGGTGGGGGGCGAGTGGTACATCCAGCGGGTGCTGCCTTATCGGACCCACGAGGACCGCATCGAGGGCGTGGTGGTGATCTACACCGAGATCACCGAGCTAAAGCGTGGCGAGGAAGCGCTAGGAGAGAGCGAGGAGCGGTTCCGCACCTTAGCCGAGACGGTACCGAACATCATCTTCACCCACCGCCCCGACGGCTTCAGTGATTACACCAATCCGAGGTTCTACGAGCTCACGGGCCTTCCGCCCGGTGCGGCGGACGGCTTCGGCTGGCAGCAGTCCCTGCACCCCGAGGACTGGGCGCGGGATCAATCCCGCTGGCGGCAAACGCTTGCGGCAGAGCAGCCCTACGAGATCAAATACCGCCTGCAGAGCGCCGCCGGCGGCTACCGCTGGCACCTGACCCGTGGCCGCCCGATAGCCGACGCGAGTGGCCGGGTGATCAAGTGGTTTGGCGTGTCTTCCGACATCGACGACCTGGTGCACGCGCAGGAGGCCCTGGGGCAGGCCCAGAAGATGGAGGCCGTAGGCCAACTGACCGGCGGTATTGCGCACGATTTCAATAATCTCCTCACCGTCATCGGGGGGAATCTACAGTTGCTGGAGGCGCGGCTCCAGGACGACCTTGCCGGGCAAACGCTGCGGGATGCAGCGGCGCGGGCGGCCGAGCGCGGGGCGGAGCGGGTGCACGGGCTCCTGGCCTTTGCCCGCCGGCAGGTCTTGCAACCGCAAGCGGTCGATTTGAATGAAGTCGTCGCCGGGATGATACCGGTCCTGCGCCAGACCTTGGGGGAGCCTATCGAGATCGCGCTAGTGCCGGGCGCGGACCTGTGGGCGGCGCGCGCCGATCCCGGGCAGGTCGAGGCGGCGCTCCTCAATCTCGCCTTGAACGCGCGCGACGCCATGCCCGAAGGCGGCCGGCTCGTTCTCGAGACCGCCAACGGCACCCTGGGCCAGGACGCCACGGTGCCGGAGGCCGAGCTCACGCCGGGTGACTACGTGCTGCTGTGCGTGAGCGACACCGGCGAGGGGATGTCGGAGGAGACCAAGAGACACGCCTTCGAGCCGTTCTTCACGACCAAGTCCACGGGTAAGGGCAGCGGCCTCGGGCTCTCCATGGTCTACGGCTTTGCCCGGCAATCGGGCGGGCATCTGAAGGTCCACAGCGAGCGCAGACAGGGCACCACCGTCAAGCTCTACCTGCCGCGGGCCAAGGACGCGCTGGCCGCCGCCGTCGCCCAGGACCCCCTGCCCCTGGAAGACCTGCGGGGCCGAGAGACCATCCTGGTGGTCGAGGATGATGCGGACGTGCGGGCGCTCGCCGTCACCTACCTGTCCGAGCTTGGCTACAAGGTGCTGGAGGCCGCCGAGGCCCAGGTGGCGCTGGCCCTCTTCGAGGACGGTGAGGCCATCGATCTGCTGTTTGTCGATCTGGTGCTGCCGGGGACCCTGGATGGGCAGGCGCTCGCGCTGGAAGCCAATAGGCGCCAGCCGGCTCTCCAGGTGCTTTATACCTCGGGCTATCCCAGAACTACCATCCTGTGTGCAGGCAAGCTCGACGAGGGCGAGCGGCTGCTGATGAAACCCTACCGGGGCGAAGACCTGGCGCGGGCCGTGCGCGGGATCTTGGATGCCCCAGATGCCCCACCGGGCTGATGCCGTATTGTTTCGTAGTATTGGTCGGTCACCTTTCCGTGTTTGGTAAGTCTCCGCCGCGTGCTAGTCCGTGACTAATCGTCATAAAGCGGCTGGAAGCTGGACCGGTGCCGATGCTTGTGCCCTGTTACTTCGAGGATACGACCCAACAGCGCCTCGACCTCGAACGGTTTGGGGAAAAAATCGACGATGCCGAGCCGCAAACCGTCGACCACCGTCGCGCTCTCGGCGTGGCCGCTCATCAGCAGCACCGGGAGGCGAACCCCTTGCGCGTTGAGCTCCTTCAGAAGCTCGAGACCGTTCATTCCCGGTAAACAAAAGTCCAGCACCAGGCAACGGACCCGGATAGGCTCGCAGCGGTAGGCGCTCAAGAACGACTCGGCGGAGTCATAGGCCTCGGCGGCCACACCAGCCGACTCGCACAGCGTACAGAGCAGCTCGCGCACCCCGGGTTCATCATCGACCACGCACACGGGGCAACCGCGCGCCCGGAGGTGATCCGGCACCCGGGTGCTGGACAACAAGACCGTCATCGGGGCAGCCGCGCCCCCGGGGGTGATCCGGATGGACCATCGAAGGTCATCACGAGACGCGCCGGGCCTTGAATTCGGCCATCGGCACCACTTTTCCCGCTGCCAAAGCATGGCGCTCCCTGGCTATTTCCGCGTGCCCGGGTGAGACTTCCACGGCCGGCGAGCAGTGCCAGGCAGGGCGCGTGAACCGTGAGCAGCCGCGACCAGAATTCAAAGGCCAGCACGGCCGGCCACCACGGGGTCAGCATGGCAACGGCACACCAGGCCCGGCGGGCGCGCCCCCCTCCGCATGCCGCCCGCGAGCAACCGGTTCGAGAAGCCGGATCACAGTTCCCATCGTGGTATACCTCGCGCTTTCGTGTTCACAGGGACCTCGTGTTGCGGCACAATGCCTCCGCGTTGCACGCGCGGAATCGTTCCAACGCCGCGCTTTCCCCCGACTAACCGGGGACGCGCTGGTTCTAGCCCTGCCCTCTTGAAAGAACAGACTAACCGACGGGTGTAATCGCTTGATGTCCCGGCGTCGCCATTGCGTAACGGTGGGTAACCGTGTGTAACTCCATCCTAGAGAGCCTCACCCATGAAAACCGGAAGCGGATGCAAACCGTGTGAACGATGATGAGCGTTGCGCCGCACATCCTGGTCGTCGACGATGAACCGGACGTCCGGGAATTAATACGAACCTACCTGACGCAAGAGGGGTATCGTGTCAGCACCCTCGGGGACGGACAGGGGTTGCGCAGCGAGCTGGCCGGGCAGTCCGTGGACCTCGTCATTCTCGATCTCGGCCTGCCGGGCGAGGACGGGCTCTCCCTCGCGCGCTACCTGCACGAGCAAACCGACGTGGGCGTGATCATCGTGACCGGTAAAGGGCAGACCCTCGATCGGATCATCGGTCTCGAGATCGGCGCGGACGACTACCTGGCGAAGCCCTTCGATCTCCGGGAGCTACTGGCGCGGGTGCGCAGCGTGCTCCGGCGCACCCGTGGCCCCGCGCGGCAGGAGGCGGGCAAGGTAGGTTCCACGGTGCGGTTCGTGGGATGGCAGCTCGATCTCGCGAGTCGCCGGTTGGTCGCACCGAATGGAAAAGAAGTGGCGCTGACGACGGGCGAGTTCGATCTGCTCGCGGTCTTCGCGCAGCATCCCAATCGCGTGCTCTCCCGCGACCAGTTGCTGGCGCTGACCCGCCACCGTGAGGCGGGTCCGTTCGACCGCAGCATCGACGCGCAGGTCGGGCGGCTGCGCCGGAAGATCGAGTCGGACCCGGAACGGCCCGTGCTCATCAAGTCCGTGCGTGCAGCGGGGTACGTCTTCACGTCGTCCGTGACGCGCGACCGGAAACCTTGACTATCTACCTGGGTGCGGGCATTGGCGTTGAACTTCCTATCTTATCCTTCAATCCCGATCCGCACGCCAGATCGAAACGATAATCCACACGCTGTTGCAGAACGCGATCACGTAACCGAGCAGGCCGAGCACGGTGAACAGCGGCATCCCGAATAGGGTCGGACCACGGGGGACGGTCATCACGATGGAAGATCCGACTACGAGCGAGGCCGTCATGATGCCGATGGTGACGCGGTCGATGGTGTGATCGAGGCGCCGGCCGAAGCTGTCCAGCCGCTTGAGATCGAAGTCCACCCGCATCTTGCCCCGGCGTAGGTCCTTGATCAACCGAGCGAGATCGCGCGGGACGGCGCTTACCACGTTGAACATCTGCGCTAGGCTGTTCTGCCCACGCTTGATGAGCGCGGTGGGCTCATAACGTTCGGCGATGGCTCGCTCGAGGAACGGCCCGAGGTGGTCGATGAGCCGGAATTCCGGATCGTACTGGCGCCCGAGCCCCTCGAGCGTGATGAGCGCCTTGAACATGAGGGTGAGATCCGCGGGCAGCACGACCGAGTGCTCGCGCATGATGCTGCTCACCTGGCGCAGGAGCGTGGCGATACGGACGTCCTTCCGCGGGACATCCGCATAATCGAGCACGAGCTCGCCCATGTCCGCGGCAAGCTTGGCCTCATCCACATAGGCCTCGCCCGTCCAGTCGAGGATCACCTCCGTAATGCCCTCCTCGTCGCGACGTGCGATCCCGGAGAGGAGGTCGACGCTTTGATTACGGCGGAAATGGGTGAGCCGCCCCACCATGCCGAAGTCGATCATGAGTATGCCGTTGCCCGGCAAGGTAGAAGACGTTGCCCGGGTGAGGATCGGCATGGAAGAAACCGTCAACCAGGCTCATCCTGAGCACCGCATCCGCGCCGCGCGAGGCGAGCAGCTTGCGGTTGAGCCCGGCCGCTTCGATCGCCGCTAGGTCATTGCCGGGAATGGCCTCAATGTACTCCTGCACGTTCATCACCGGGCTGGTCCACTCCCAATACACGCGGGGTACGAGCACCTCGGGGTCCCCAGCGAAGTTCTTGGCGAATCGATCGATGTTGCGCGCTTCCACCGCTAGGTTGAGCTCGCGTTCGAGGGAACGGGAAAATTGGACGAGGATCTGGGTCGGTTGGTAACGCCGTGCCTCCGGAATCTCGGCTTGGAGCAGGGCGGCGATGTGAGTGAGAATGCGGATATCCGCCTCGACCGTCGCCTGGATCCCCGGGCGGCGGATCTTGAGCACCACCGGCGTGCCGTTTGGCAGGCGCGCCCGATGGACCTGGGCAATGGAGGCCGAGGCGTAGGCCGTGGTGTCGAGATCAACAAATACTTCCTGCGGAAGCCTGCCGAGCGCTATTTCCACCTCGGGCAGCAGCTCCCCGAAAGCCACCGGCGCCACTCCGCTCTGCAGTCTCTCGAACTCCGCGATCCACTTCGGCGGAAACAGGTCTTCCCGTGTCGAAAGCACTTGGCCAAGCTTGACGAGGTCGGTCCAAGCTCTTCCAGAGCGATCCGTACGCGCTCGGGTGGTTCCAAGTGCGCCGATTCGGACGCCTCTCCCCAGTGCAGGATCTGGCCAGCGCGTTCCAGCACCGTCCCGATCCCGACCCGGCGGACGAGGTCGCCGAGCCCATGCCGGATCAGGACCGAGGTGATCCGGTGCAGGCGCGGAAGATCCCGCCCTGGCCCGAAGGCCCCCCAGATCACCGTATGGCCTACTTGCTCTTACCAGGGCCGGACTGCTCGCGCAACGCGTCGGCGATGCCGGCAAGGACACCGCTCGCGAGCAGCGTCATTCGCACGCCGTAGTCGCGCGCCGCATCGAACCCGGTGGAGGCGCCCTCGCGCGACACCGAGGTCAAGCGACTCGCGAACTCCGTCATGACCGCGGCCACGCGCGCGCTGGCATCCACCCCGACCTGCTGCGCATGCACCGCAAGCTCGCGCAGCTCGCGCTGAATGTTGCCACTCGCGGCCTCCGCCACGCGGTTGGCGGTCGCGACGTATGCCCCTTGGAGCTGCTTGAGCCTAGCGAAGGTTTCTTTCAGGTCATTGTCGGTAAAACCGGTTCCCTTCGAGCCGAGTTGCTGGAGCGCGACATGCGCCGCTTCGGCGGCTCGCATGAGCGCCTCATCCAAACCCTGCACCGCCTCGGCCAACCCTCGCCTCACCTCGGCCGCCTGCGGTTCCATACCGGCGCTTGATCCGGGGGTCATGGCCTGAACCACCTCCTTTACCTCTTCGGGATCCAGGTGACCGCCTTTCAGGATCTGTGACATGAGATCACGCACCTTGTCCCGTATCTCCGCATCCGACCCTGCCCCACCCCGAACCGGTGGAACTTGCGCTGCTGGTGATTTTTTATCTACCATGATGCACCTTCGCGGTAACCGACAAATCGCTTCAGCCCACGGACCAGTTTACGCCGGAAGGCGCTCGATGCAAGCCTGGGAAGTTGTGGGGAGCCGATGCGACTGAGCGCCTTCGTCACCGACAGCAGATCGATCACGCGCATCCTCGCCTACCTCGGCGTGAGTTCGACCAGCGGGTGAGCTGGTAGGTGCTTTCCCTCCTGTTCCTGCCGGTCACCGCACCTCGACTCGCACAGTCGCACTCGCGCCCAGGCACCGGACACCCCCCCAAACTTCACCCCCTTGAGCCCCCGCCAACCCACCGGGACCGCCCCAACTGAGCGCATCTGCCCTCGCCGCGGACCTTTACAGACCGCCCAATCACCGCCCGGCCCGTCCGACCAAGCATGCTCCTTACACGCCCGCGTTGAATCTCCTATCCTTTTCGGCGCCGCTGCGTGCTGCATCTACACGCTAGGCCAGACGGACTATCCCATCTCTAGAAAAGCATCGCGGATGCGATCGCAAGCCCAAATCAACTCGCGCTCGGTGATAATGAGCGGCGGAGCCAGGCGGATTACGCTTTCGTGGGTATCTTTTGTGAGGATGCCGTGGGAGGCGAGCCGGATACAGAGGTCCCGTGCCGAAAAGCGCCCGGTGTCGATCTCGACGCCGATGAATAAACCCTTGCCACGCACGGCACGAATATAGGGGCTTTCCAGGGTGCGTAACCGCCCGAGAAAGTACTCGCCCAGCTCGGCGGCGCGCTCGGCCAGACGCTCCTCAACCAGCACGTTAAGCGCTTCGAGGCCGACCGCGGCGGCGAGCGGGTTACCCCCGAACGTGCTGCCGTGGCTCCCCGGCGTGAAGACCCCCATCACCTCGCGCCGGGCGAGAAACATCGATACCGGCAGGAAACCGCCCCCGAGCGCCTTGCCGAGCGTGATCCCATCGGGTTGGACCCCTTCGTGCTGGCAGGCGAGCATGCGACCCGTGCGTCCGAGCCCGGTTTGGATCTCATCGCAGAGAAGCAACACATTGTGGGCGCGGCAAAGCTCCGCGCAATGCTTGAGATAACCCGCGGGCGGCACGATGATCCCGGCTTCGCCCTGGAATGGCTCAACCAAAAACGCCGCAGTGCGCGGTTTGATGGCACGCGCGAGCGCCTCGGCATCCCCGTACGGGATGCGCACGAAGCCCACGGGAAAAGGTCCGAAGTGCTGCCTATAATCGCGCTCGGAGGAAAGTCCCACGAGGGTGATGGTACGGCCGTGAAAATTGCCGTCACAGACGATGATCTCGGCGCGATCCTCGGCCACACCCTTGACCTCGTAAGCCCAGCGCCGCGCGGCCTTCAGCGCCGTTTCCACCGCCTCGGCCCCGGTATTCATGGGCAAGCCCATGGCGAGTCCGGTAAGATCGCAGGCGCGCCTCACGAAGGGCGCGAGCACCTCGGTGTGAAAGGCCCGTGACACGACCGCCAGCCGTGCCGCTTGCTCGACTAGGACCTTGAGCAACCGCGGGTGCGCGTGGCCGAAACCGACCGCCGAGTAGGCGCTCATCATGTCGAGGTAGCGGTTGCCGCGCTCATCCCACACATAGCATCCCTCTCCGCGCGTCAACACCACCGGCAGCGGCTGGTAGTTATGCGCACAGTATGCGCGCTCCAGTTCGATGACCGATGGCATACGCTTACCTCCTCCAACAGGCCGCCAAGAGGTCAATAACCAGCCGGGCGGTCTTGTCCTCGCGGTCACGCACGGGGTTAAACTCGGCGATTTCGGCCAACACCGGTTGCGGCACCAGGCGTCCAAGGCTTTCGACTAAGTCGAGCCCCCGCAGGCCATCAGGCGCCGGAGTACCGATCCCGGGCGCGTCCGTGGGGTCAACTGCGTCGAGGTCGATGCTAAGCCCGACGGCGGCGGTGCCGCGGGCGGCGATCGCGAAGGCCTCGCCCAGGCTCCGCATAAGGCCCCGCGCCCGCACTTCGTCCATCGTGATCACCCGCACCCCAAGGCGGTGCAGTAATTCCGCCTCCTCGGGCTCGTAGCTGCGTACGCCCACAAGACAGACGTTCTCGGCGCACAGCTTGGCGCCAGGGTAGAGCAGGTCCGTAAGCTCAGGCGGCCCGACGCCTAGGAGGATGGCGAGCGGCATCCCGTGCAGAGCGCCGCTCGGGCTGGTCGCGGGAGTATGACTGTCCATATGGGCATCGATCCAAACGAGGCCCAGGGGCCCGCGCAACGCGGATGCGATCGCGCTCCAGCTTGCTATGGCGCAGGAATGATCCCCGCCAATAACCGCGATACGCCGGCCGCTGTGCAGCGCGTGCCCGACGGCGGCGGCCAGTTCCTCGCAATACGCTTTGATTTCCTTGATGCTTTCCGTACCGGCGCGGAGCGTGGGCCGGCGCACGATGTCGGCCCAGACCGCTTTGAAGCCGCGGTCGCGCAACTGGCTGCTAAGGCCGAATGTTCGCAACGCGTCAGGGCCTACGCCACAACCCGGATCGGCGGCGCCGATCCCCGAAGCCGCGCCAATAATGCGTAGCTCGGTGGTGGCGTGCGAGACTGCCGCCGTCGAGCCAAACAAAGCCTCGCCATCGCTTCGATCGTCCAGGACATGTAAAGCCATACGTAGAATCGCGGTTGATGCCGAGTGACCTAAACTCCCCGCTTTAGACCATCGCTGCTTTGGTTGGTTTGATGCTTGGCCGGCGCGCGGGCACCTTGGCGCTACAACCGCGTCTAAAGCTATAAGCCTGCCTCTTGAGTAATGATGAACTTGTTGAACGAATTGGGAATTGGGGAGGTCAACCCGGGATCCTGCACGGGGCCGGGCCAGTGGTCCGGCGGGACGGACGCGGGCGTGTGGTCGTCTTACGCGCCCGGCACGGGAGAAATCATCGCGAGCATCTACGAATCCACCATCACTGACTATGAAGCGGTGCTCGAACGCTCGCGGAGCGCCTTCCATGACTGGCGCCAGGTCCCGGCGCCGCGCCGCGGCCAACTCGTACGCCGGCTCGGTGATGTACTGCGCGCGCACCAGGAGGCCTTAAGCAGTCTCATCGCCTTGGAGTCCGGCAAGATCAAGGCTGAGGCCGAGGGCGAGGTGCAGGAGATGATCGACATCGCTGAGCTCGCCGTGGGGCAATCGCGCATGCTGTATGGATGCACCATGCACTCGGAGCGGCCCCGGCACCGTCTCTATGAGCAGTGGCATCCGCTCGGCGTCGTGGGGGTGATCACCGCCTTCAATTTCTCCGTCGCGGTCTGGGCATGGAATGCCTTTATCGCGGCCGTGGCCGGGAACACGGTCGTTTGGAAGCCCTCCCCGCGCACTCCGCTCTCGGCCGTAGCGGTTCAGCGTCTGTGCAACCGGGTGATGGAAGAGGCGGGCACCACAGGAATCTTTTCGCTCTTCGTGACGCGCGACAATGAGCTCGCAGAGCGCCTGGTGCGCGACCGGTGCGTGCCGCTTATTTCATTCACCGGGTCGACGGTCGTCGGGCGCCGGGTCGGGGAGATCGTCGCCGCGCGCCTTGGGCGGAGCCTCTTGGAGCTTTCAGGCAATAACGCGGTGATCGTGGATGAAAGCGCCGACCTTGATCTCGCCGTGCGCGCGATTGTGTTCGGAGCGGTAGGGACCGCCGGGCAACGCTGCACCTCCACGCGCCGGTTGATTGTGCACGAAAGTCTCTACCAGACCATCGTCGAACACTTGATCGCAGCCTACCATCAGATCCGCATCGGTTTGCCGCTCGACCCCGAGGTCGTGATGGGCCCCCTCATCAGCGGCGAGGCGGTGGCGGCATTCTCTCGTGCCCTACGGGAAGCCGAAGAGTCGGGCGGTGAGATCCTGTACGGCGGTCAGGTCATCGAGAGCCCGGGTTATTACGTGCAACCGACGCTGGTGCGGGCGCAAAACCACTGGCCGGTCGTCCAGCGGGAGACCTTCGCGCCGATTCTTTATCTTATGACCTTTAA
>JALZID010000224.1 GCA_030860485.1 Pseudomonadota bacterium
GGCCAAACTCACTACCAGAAAGGCTTACGGTTTTCGGACCTATCATGGGCTGGAAGTCGCTTTGTATCATGCACTTGGCGCTCTACCGGAACCAAAGTTCACCCACAGATTTTCCTGAGGAGGGAAATAATAAATCCGTCCCCTTTTCCAGCGTCCCGTCGGCGAAGTTCGATGACCCGATCCTTCAAGGTCTTGGCCCGCTTGGCCGGCCCACAGGCGATCCTCACCAGATTTAGAGTGTGCTACATATAAAGCGCAAGGTCAAGCTGCCCACCGGCTCTGACTACTCGAACCGGCCTCTCCGATATCCGCAAACAAGAGATGTGCTATTGCAAGACCTCACGCTATGCTCGCGCTTTGCACGGGTCCGGTTCATGCGGCGGTTAGGTCCTCGTCGCACACATAGAAGCGCCCTTCGGCCTTTGCCGCACTGTACGCACGACCGTAGCTCTTACGATAGTTGGGGCCGAGATGAACGATACGAGTGACGAGGCCGTCACAGACGAACTTTCCGGTAAACCGAACGATGCCTGTCTCGATGGCGACACCCGACGCGCCAGCGATGTCCCGAACCGGCTGGGTGAGGCCGAGCACGCCGAACGCGGTTTCTTCCGACGGATGCACAAAGATTGAATTAGGTCTTGGTGTCGCGAAGAAACACCCAGTGGTTGACGCGAAGTGTTCGTACAGCACGGACTATTTCTTCGTCCACTCCCTCCGACCGCGCCCTTAGCTTGACCAATGCCTTGTCGAGTAGACCAGGCTTTTCGGTCAACTGACGCCTGGCCGCGGCCAGAACGGACAGGACATTGCCGGTCTTTGGAGCTCGGCCGCGAAGGCCGATCTCGAGGAGAAGCCCCTTGTAGCCGGCGATGAATGCATTTGCGACGGTGGGATCGAGAGTCACGGTGCTTCGCGAGGTCTATCAATCGGCGTCAGCGGCGCGCCGGCAAGACATGTGCCAAGCGGGACGACGCTGATCGGCGCGTCCGCTGCACGCCGGGTATATAGCCGGCGGGTTAGATGACATCGACGGCTCCTAAGATCGCCAAGGCCGCGCTGAAGAGCAGAAATACCGCGTGAGGGAACGCGACATGAGGGAAGAGGAGAAACCTTTCGCCACCTCCGCGTCAGGCTGTCCAAGCGTTGTGCCTCCGAAAAGCTCGTGAGATATGCCGGCCCGCCGATCTCGCCTCGGCTCGCCAGCGCACGCTCGAGTTCCACCAAACCGATAGACGTGCGCTAGCTGGAGCAGCTTGACCATGACCTCGGTGATCCAAAAGGTGGCCGAGAGAAGCGCCGCGATGCAAAAGACCGCGACTTGCGAAGTACGCGACGCGGCGACGGCAGCAGAAAAACCGGTACCGATCGCGGCCGCGCTCACGGTTACTCCCCACGCCTTGATCGTGACGAAATAGCCGTCATATGCCTGGACGTAGCCAGCAAGCTTGAAGTACTCGTCGAAGGTCTCTGCTCGATTCACCTTGGCAGGTACGGTCCAGACACATAGGTAACAGTTTAGTCCAGGGACATGGGTAACAGTTTAGTCCAGGGACATGGGTAACAGTTTGTTCATACTGTGGGCGCCTGAATCGAGGAGGTGCCCCAATGCCTCCGTCATTCGACCATGAGCAGCCTGCACGGCGTCGGATCGATGCTGGCCTGGAGCGGCCGCGCGAAGGTCGTGAAGGACACGATGGCTTGGCCAGGTGCTAGGGAGGAAAGACGCTGCCAGAGCCCCTCGTTGATTCCGCCGATCGACCGCTTCAGGCGGTTCACCACGCCGGCGTCGCCCACCTTATGAATGATCCAGTTATTGATCAGACCCATGACTTCGTCCGGCAGGTGCTGCGGCAGCTGCGTGATAAAGACCAGTCCCAGCCAGCGCTTCCGCCCACGACGCGCGATCCGAGCCACCTGCTGGAAGAGGACCTGCATCTTCTGGATCCTTTGCGCCGACAGGAACTCATGCGCTTCTTCGATCATGATGAGAGTCGGGGTGGGCTGCCTGTCCTGGGCCACAGCCGCCTTATAGTTCTCCTCCTGCTGCTCCTGGACACCCCGGAGAAGCTCCGCGATCACGAGGTTGTTGATCTGCGGCGAGTCGGTGTCGCTCAGGTCGAGGATCGAAACCCGGCCGGGTTGGAGCATCATCGCGTAGTTGAGAGACGGGGCCGACGGAGAGTCGAAGATCTTTAGACGCTTGATTTTTGCCAGCTTGCCTAAGAGGGCCCGCCAGCTGATGACGTTCTTCGGAAGGTCCGCGGCACCGATGATCTGTCGAAGAATCTGCCGGTTCGTTCGGAAGGCGGAGGCCTCAAGATAGGGCTCGGAGGCCTTCTTGTCTACGACGGCCTCGATATCCCGGACGACGTCGTAAAGATGCGCGAGAGTCATCTCGGGATAGCCCGTCTCCAGCTCATCCAGTTCCATCAGCATGCGGCGCTCGTCGTCGTTTCTCGGCCACACCCCCATCTTCTCCAGAGCCAGCTTGGTCACGTCGTAGGCTTTGAAGAAACGCTCGCTCTGCGGCTCGGTCAGCTCGAGGATCTCCTGCACCGCATACGGGGAGAGCTCGCTGAAGCGAAGCGAGAAGGGATAGAGTAGCGGGTGCTCGGGATTCGCCGCTTCCCTCCCTACGAGATGGTAGATGTGCGTGTCCTCGACACCCCCGCCCTTGAGTCCCCGCCGATCGAGCGCCTGAAGCATGACCGGATCCTCGGTCGGCTCGTGGATAGCGGAGTACTCCCCCTCGGTATCGATCAGGACGATGGCCATTCCCTGCTCCTGCGCCTTGGCGACGAGGCCAGACACCGTCGTGGACTTGCCGCCGCCGGTCGTGCCCAGGATGCCGAGGTGACGAGGGAAGACGGTCTTGCTGTCCGCTGGCACGGAGACGGCCAGGTCCTCGAAGCCTTCAGCCAGCCCAAGCCTCAGATTACCCCGTAGCCGCAGCACCTCCACCGTCTCCTCGGGACCCAGGCTGAAGACGGGACTGTTGGGCTTCGGTCGCCGCCGGGGCGGCACGACAGCCCCTTCCTTGAGCCGCTCGCCCATCACCTCGACCTGCGCGCGACCGTGGTAGGGCGGCATGAGCAGCCCGCCCTTGATGGTCGTGACGACGATGGGCGTCGCATCGGCGCGCAAACCGTCTGGCTCAGCAAAGGGGCCCTCTACGATCGCCCCCAGATACGTACGCCCGTCCGCTCGGCTCTCGATGCGGACTAGCGCCTGGCTCGGAAGCTGACCGATGTTGTCCCGTGGCAGCAGGACCGTCACCGTGCCGTCCTTGCTCACCGGGGTGTCGAACATCGTCCGGCCGATACTGCCCTCGTAACCCGCTGGCTCTACCCAGGCTCCACCGGCCTGCTCGGCGGCGGTATCGAGAGACTGAAAGGCCTCCTCCGGCGTCGCGGCGACGCTGGCACCCAATGCTGCGAGCTCAGTGCCCTTGTCGTTCATGAGTCCGATCCTCCCTATCGGCGCCGGGTTCGGCGCTCGCCAAGATAGCGGAAAGGCTCGCCAGCCTGCGCATAGGCGAGCTGCGTTGAAACCGCGAAGGTGGTCGCCCCGAAGCTGGCCCTGCAGACACCGTCGGCCAGGTCGATCAGCATGGGGAAACCACGATGTTCCTGGAGCACGCTGTCGGCGATGGCGATCAGGGCTGCCTCGTGCGCATGGTCCACATGCGCGTAGAACATCTGCGCGGGCGACAGTTTCGAGGCTCTGTACATGCCGACGACGACCTTCGGTCCGCACTCTTCCACGAAGCTATCGACAGCAGGCTTCAGCCCGCCCCAGGCTTCGCCACGGTAGTGGCCCTCAGCAATCCGGGCGAGAAAGTCCTCGTTGCTGTCCACGATCGCGTATTCCAAAGGCTGTAGCGCGTTGCCGATCGTCAGCATTTCGCGCGCCGTCGTGCTACTGGGAATGAAGACAAACCGCTTGTGCTCGATCACCAGCCTCTTCATGAGCACCAGACTGGCTCGCAGGAGCTCAGGCATGCCCGAGCCAGTGACCAGTTCATAAGGGGTGGGGTTGCCGTGGCCCATGCGCCAGATGGAGTCGGATCGCTCGAGAAGCACCGCGCGTTCGGCATACGCCATGATCCCGCGCCGGGCGAGGTCGGCGAGACGGTCATGTGGGCTCTGCTGATCCACGGCACTGCGCTTTCGACGGCGCTCGAGCAGCTCCATCGTCTCGTCGATCAGGTTCCTTCTGGAGGACGTTCGAAGGTCCCGCCGGAAAATGCGGTGCACCCAAGAGCCCTGGTTGCCACGATACGAGACCAGACACACCCCGATCTGCGTGATCGTGACCGGAAGCGTGTCGTGAGAGGCCACAGTGCCGTCGCAGGCCTCCACAGCGCCGTTGAAGAGAACCTTCCGGTGAACTTCCTCCAGCCGATCGATCGTGACCCGGTAAACACCCGCGCACGGGGGGGCACCCTCACGCGTGCGAAGAAGCGGGAAGATCCTCTCCCGGATCTGCTGCTCGTATTGGCCTTCTTTCTGGACCGCTTCGGCGACCTCGCGCTCAAGCCGCGCATACATCTCGCCAAGGTCCGCGCCCGGTCGCCACGTGCTGAGGTCGAGGGTTTCGGAGAGGGCCTCGCCGTGCGCGACCTTATACTCGTCCGCCGTCAGCGGAGGCAGGTCGGGTGCGAGCGGCTCGGAGCCCTCGCCAGAGTGCGTCTCCAGCGTAGAGTCCGACTCAACTTCCGACACTGGCTTATGCGTCTTGAGGTCTTCCGCGTCCATCCACCTAACTCTTCCCGCCAAGTGCCGGAAGTTCGACATCAACCCTCATGTCGCGCCCAGCCACTCCCGAAAGCCTCGCGTCGACCGGCGGCTCAAGACCAGAGACCGCCCATACTCCTGCGCTATTGCCAGCGGCAACCCAAAATCTTCCACCAGGATCTCCGTCGCCGCTGTCGCCGCCGAATGCTCACGCCGAATCCTCTTCGCCTCGAGCCGCTCCAGCACAGTCTGCCGCGGAGCCAACAGCTCCAGGGCGATGCGATCCGCGCGGTCCTCCGCAGCGAGGACGTCCAGGTGGTTCACTTCTCCTAGCGCCGAGCGCTCCATCAAATGGGTATAGACGCCGACCTCCACACCGCGCAGTAGCCCCGTCAGCCGCTCCTCCAGGGTAGGGAGCCGCAAACCATCCAGCACCTCCCGGCCTGCCTCGCCCAGCGCTTCAAGAGCCTTCTGGCGCGGGTGCACATAATCCACAAGGAAGTGCGAAGCCTCATGCGCCAAGGAGACTCGGCGCTCGCCCTCCGGGTCGCTGCCTTCGAGGACAACCAACCCGCGCCCGCCTCTCGCCAGGAGGCACGCTCGCAGCGGGCGGTCCGGCCCCTCCATGTGCAGAAGGATGCCCTTCCTCGAGAGCCAGCTCCGAAGCTCGTACAACCCTAGGTGCGGAAGCTTGACGATGGCGAGGGGAAGGGCCCACGCCACCGACGACTCGAGCGACCGGGGAAAGGGTTCCGTTCGCCCTACGAGGCGCCAAAACCTTTGTGCCCACCGGGCCGCTTCCTGGTCGGTCACTCCTTGGGCTCCCGCTTCGACCGCTTCTTGTCCGCCGCCGTCTTTTCCAGGGGCTCGCCGCTACTCCTTCGGTCACGCGCCGCCATCAGCAGACCCTGCGAGGAGGCGTCGCTCCCCTCTTCCCGAAGAGAGGCGACGGCTGCGACTTCCCGCAAGAGCTCCACGAGCCGCTCGGCGTTACACGACGTAAACGTGGCTATACGTTGGACCTCCTCTCGAAACTTGGCCGCCTGGTCATCAGGACGCCGGCAGAGAGCAAGCCGCGCAAGTGCCTCGAGGGTGCACTGCAGCATCTCCGCCAGCGTCCCGTCGTCGAGGCCGTGCATGGCCTGGTACTCGGCCAAGGCCCTCCCCAAGAAGAAAGCATCAGCACTGGCCCGGCGGGCGAACCACCGGAGGCCCGGATCACTACTTCCGGCCATAGCCACCTTCTCCATGTCGAGCGAGCATCTTCTTGATTCGATCCTTGTGCCGTTTTACCTGGCTCGCCTGCTCCTTTGCCGGGAGACGCTCGAGGCCCCATGCCTTCGCGAAAGCCTCTGTCGACCGCTCACCTTCGATCAGTAGCTCCACGGCCTCCCTATCCCTCGGATCCTTGAAGAGTTCCCCAATCCTGCGCCGCATTCTCTCGGCCTCGAGCGGGGTGTCCGAACCCGGTGCCTCCAATCTCTCTTCCGACCAGCGATGGCAAAGTTCGACATCCTCGATAGATATTTCCCTCTGCTTCCTGCGAGCCGCCTTGGCGAGAGCATTCCGCAGATCGCCCTCCGCGGCCATGACTAGGAAACCAAAGAGCCCCCGCTTGGCAGGGTCGAACTGGGTTGGCTGCTTGATGTAGCTGATGAGGGCATCCGAGGCCGCATCCCACAGGAAGTCCGACGCCCTCAAGCGCGGGTGCCTTTTCTCCAGTTGCTTGACAAGTGACTTCCACACTGCCTCAGCGAGCTCTGTCGGCGCTACCGGATCGACGGCAAGTAGCCGCTCGTGGATCTCACGATACCAGTCCTCGCTGGTCATGAACGGGCTACTTCCGTAGCGCCACAATTATCTCGTGCCGCATGCGATGGGAGAGTGGACTGTTCGTGGCTGCAGCGCGTGGGAGCGGTAACGACCGATGCGCCGCCCTCAGGTGCCGAGCGACGCCACCTACGACCCGGAGGCCCACCCTCTCGCCAAGAGCGGTAACGATGTCAGGCGCATCCGTTCGTTTCGACGAAATGATCGTTGGCCCGAGCGCGAGCAGCGCTAGGCCTCCAGGACGCAGCACACGTGCAATCTCAGTCAGCACCTTCGACAGATCGGATAGGTATCGCCGTCGCTGAGCCCTCTCGCGCTCTTCCTCAAGAACGCTTTCCAAGCGCTCCTCCAGGCCAAGCGGAAGCCCATCGAGGCTCCAAAGCCCCCGCTCAGTGCCCATCATCGTGCCGCGAAGCTCGCGCAGCTGCTCCAGACTGTATCCCATCCAGACGAGCGAAAACTTGTGGGCCCGCAGGTAATCGATGGCATTGAGGTAGGGAGGTGAAGTGAGAACGAGATCAGCCCTCAGATCCTCGAGTGGAAGTTCCCGGGCATCGCCACGTCGGACTGAGGCGCCGGTGGCCAGCTCGCAGTCTTTGAAAGGAAGTCGAGCCACTGCGTTCCGAAACCTCCGGGTCCACGCGTCGAGAGGAAGCACCACAGGCTTGTCGGACCGCTTGTGGGGTCGGGAGCGGGGTAGGTCGAGAGCCGAGGAGGCACCGGCGGACTTAGCAATGATCAAGCTAGAGAAAACCACCCGGGCGAAGTCCTTCTCCTTCCCGCTCGCCTCCTCCTCAATGGCATCGGCGAGCGCACAGAGCTGCTCCTGCGACTTGGGAGGAAACCAGTAGTCGATGAATCGAAGATCCTCCGGGAGCATCTGCGCTCGGATCTGAGACAGACGGTTCCTTCCCGAGCGGACTGCGCCTTGGGCATGATCGAGAACCTGTGCTCCCAGCTCTTCCAGCCTCCGCGAGTCGAAGCCGGCGATCGCACTCCGGGCGATGAGAAGGGCGAGCGGATCACGCTCAAAACCAAGACCGTGCCGTCCGAGCCGCCTCGCGGCAATCAGGCTCGTCCCAGAACCGACCATGGGGTCGAGGATCACGGCTTCAGACGTCGTGGTCTGCGTGATGAGGTGCTCGGCTACAGACACCGGCATCCGCGCCGGGAAAGGATGAAACCAGGCCGGCTCGGGACGTTGGCCCCTTGCTCGGAGCCCCTCAAGCTCGGAAAGCGCCGCTTTCACAGTTTTATTATCGCGCGTCCTGCTTCGCATCCTGGTCCCGGGGCACTTTCAGATCGGCAGTCTCATCAGCACGAATTGACTCCTCCAGGGGAGCTTGACGGCGGACCCCGCGTGGCCCCGCTCTTACGGTAGGAGCCTCTGTTACCAGAAGCCCGCCGCATAGACCCTGACGTGCAGTTTTCCCGCATCCGGTTCCTCGGTTGTACTCGCTTTGCTTTGCACAACTCTCAATCCACCCGTAACAAAGCGCCGTGGCAACTGAAGCCGGCGCCGAAGGACGACATCCACCAGAGCCCGCCCGGGGCCGGGTCCCGGAGCGCCGCTTCGAGGACGAAGTACACGAAGGCGCTGCTGAGATTGCCGTACTCGGCCAGCATCGCGCGGCTGTACTTTAGCTGTTCCTCCGAGAGCCCCAGCCGCTCCTGCAGCGCGGAGAGGACGTCGCGCCCGCCGGCATGCCATATCCAGGCGCCGATCTCCTCGCGAGCGACGTCCTCCGCCTTCAGCACCCGCCCGAGCACCTCGGCCGCATAGCGGGCCGCGAGCTGCGGCACCGGACGGGTCAGGATATTGCGCAGCATGCCGCCGCGTTGCTCGAAGCGCAGGAGCTCGCGGCGGCCCGGATCGGTCAGGGAACCCCCTTTCTGCCAGGCGATGCGCCGCCGGCCGGCGGGAGGCCGCGCCGAAAGCAGCGCCGCGCCGGCACCATCACCGAAGAGACAGCCGCTGATGAGCACGCCCGGGTCGTCATCGACGTACATCGCCGCGCTCGAGACCTCGACACACACGGATAGCACGTGCCGGGCGCGCCCTGCCGATAGCAGGGCCTCGGCCATGGACCAGTTGGGGAGGGCCGCCGCGCAGCCTTGCCCCACGAGGTCGAAGGCCAGCACCTCGGGGCAGAGGTCCAGACCCTCGATGAGATAGCTCGCGATGCCGGGACACAGGTAGCCGGTGCAGGTGCTCGCGATCACCGCATCCACCTGTCCCGCCGTCAGGCCGGCATCGTCGAGCGCACGCAGAGCGGCTTCGGTGGCGAGGCTCGGGGCATGCTCGGCGAAGCGCCGGTGCAGCGTGTCGGGGTTGATGTCGAAGAGTTCGTGGAGCTCGGCCGGGACCAGATGGCGCGCCGCGATCCCGTTGTCGCCCAACAGCACCTGCTCGACCAGGACCTGCGCCCGGCGGCCCAGGCGGCGGTAATGCTCGCAGGTCCGGAACGCCTCCCAGCACTGGGCCTGGCTGTAGCGCTGCGGCGGCGCCGCCGTCCCGAGCCCGCTAAGGAACACGGCGAATCCCGTCCGCGTCCTGTGTCGACTTGCCCACCGGGTGAGAAATGCGGGCTAGTGGCGCCCCGCGGGTGCCTGCGCCTCGCGGAGACGGGTCGCCAGGTCGAGCCCCTTGCGGCGGCTCTCGGCGGCGCGCTCCGGATCGCCGATGTGGTCCAGGGTCTCCGCGAGCAGCCAATAGGCCTCGGGGTAGGGCTGGCGCGCGATGCTGGCCTCGAAGTAGTAGCAGGCCTTCCCCCATAGACCGCTCTTGTAGCAGAGGCGCCCGAGCGTGAGCAAAAGGCTCGGGTCATCTCCGTGCGCCGCGAGCCAGGTCTCGGCCTCCCGAATCTGGGCGGCGGTGTCCCCGCCATCGATGGTCCCGTAACAGGCGCAGAGCGCGCTGTCCCAGTCCGACTTCAGGGTCTTGTGAATGAGAGGTACGACCCGCGATGCGGCGCCGTAGCGTTCCAGCTGCGAGGCATAGGCGTATAGCACCGGCGGCCGTTTGCGCAGCGGGGTCGGGACCTGCGCCCAGGCCCGTTCCAGCGACTCGGGGTCCTCTGCCGCCCTGAGCAGACCCGCATGGGCCTCGACCTGACGCGCCGAAACCTCCTCGGCCGCCAGCGCCTTGCGCTTGCCGAGGGCGGGCAGAAGGGCCAGGACCTCGGACCATTCCCCCCGTTCGACGTGGAACCGCAGCGCGGCGCGCAACACCTCGGGGTGGGCCGGGTGCAGGGAGCGCAAGCGCTGCAGCACGGCCCGCGCCTCTGCGATCTCGCCGTGCTCCAGGTGCAGCTCGGCGGAGGTCAGGGCCACGGCGAGATCCGCCCTCGGGGTCGTTTCGCGGGCCAGATCGAGGTAGTGATCGCGTCGCTCGGGGGCGCGCTGGGCCTGGGCCGCGCGGGCCGCGGCGAGGTAGTGCAGGAAGGGCGCCTCACTGATCTCGGCGCTGCGGTACAGGGCCACTTCGGCCTGGCGCCAATGGCCCTCGGCCAGGGCGATGGCGCCGGCCACCAGGTCCTGCCGGGCCCTGCCGGTTTTCTGCGTGTGGGCCCATCCATGCAGCCGTCGCTGCAGGGACCAGAGGTGGGCAACAAGACGTGCGGCGCCGTAGCAGAGGAGCGCGGTGAGGCCCAGCACCACCAGCGCGACGTTGACGCTCATTTCGATCAGACGGCCTTGATAGGCGATGGCCACCAGGCCATGGTCCCGACCGAAGAGCCAGGCGGCGAGCACCGCGGCCAGGATCGCGAAGACGATCAGGAATCGCAGTCTCACGGCGCCGCGTCGGGGGGCCTTGGGTCGTCCGCGGCCGGCGTGCCGGTGGGAGCGGGTGAAGATGGGGCCGCCGGGGTGTCTTCCGGCGCGGTGACGGTGCCGGGGGCCGCCTCGTTCGGGGCCTCTTGTGCCGTGCCGATCGCAGGTGCGGGGGCCGTTCCGGCTTCCTCGGGCGGGGCGGTGCCGTCGTGTGGGTCCGGCGTCTGTCGGTTCGCGTCGGGCGCGTTGCTACGGTCGTCCTCGTCCGGAGCCGGTCGCGGAGCGCCGGGCTCGTCGGCGCGATCGCCGGGAACCGGCGCCGGTTCGGCGGTGCCGGGTTCGACGGCGGGATCGCCTCGGTCCGGCTCGGCTCCGGTAGCATCGGGTGTGGCGGCGTTGTCGTCCTGGGCCGGGGCCTCGGGTGTTCCGAGCTTGTGCCTGGCCAGTACGTATTCGCGCAGTCCCTTGATGGACCTGGCGACATCGGGGATCGGCGGGGACAGCTCCAGGGCCTGCATCTCCCCGAGCCGCTTTTGGATGCTCGCGACGGCCGGATCCGCGCCATCGTAGTAGCGCTCGAAAAGCCCGGCCAGGACCCCCAATGTTGCCTTGAATGCCGCCCCGTCGCGGCGCGACAGCTCCAAGCGGGCGTTGCTGATCTCGAGTTCGATCTGTTGTTCGATGAGCTCACGGAAGTTGGGATCGAAGATGCGCGCGTCCTCGGCCCCCAGCGGCTTGATGGATACGAGCCCTATCAGATCGTTCCACACGCGCTCGACGGCCTCATCGAAGGACTGGACGGGTGGACGGGGCGTTTGCACCGCCTCCGTGAGCTTGCCCCCGTCCTTGTCGGATGCGCGCGATAGGCCCCCCTGGAAGGGCAGGGAATCGATGCGCTTCAGGACATCGGCGAGATACAGGGCCGGACCGATGGTATCGACCACCGGGACCGCGCGCAGGTCATTGATGTCCGCCATGAGCACCGCCCGCAGCGTTTCGAGGTCCGGCCGGATGAGGTTCAAGAGGCGCTGATCGGCCGCCTCCATGGCCCGGATGGCGGTCGGGACATCGCGTTCGAAGCTCAGGCGTTGCTGGGCGATCCCGAGGAGGTAGGCGACCTCGGCGAAGATCAGGTCTTC
>JALZID010000225.1 GCA_030860485.1 Pseudomonadota bacterium
GTGCACGCCGTAACCCACCCACTTGATACGCGGGCACCGAGGATGTTTCGAGTCTCTTTACGCTATGGGATCCCGCTTCTCATCGTCGTATTCACGGCGGTCCTTGCGGCGTACACAACGCAAAAGGAATGGGGTGCCGCGAAGCCGTCGTCCGGGGAGAAGGGGTTTCGCAGATCATAAGTCGCATAGCAACGCTCCAAAAGCAGTTCAGCCATGCATTCGCCACGGGTGACCGCGAGCGCATTGCACAGGCGATGTCACTCCTCGGCAGTGCTCTGGAGCCGCAGTTTGCGATATTGGCAGATGATACCGCCATTGTGCTGGGCGCAACGAAGGGCGAATGGGTCCGTCGATCGCTGGCGAAGGTAGCCCGGGCGCAATGGCCACGCTGGCCGGGCGAGCCGTTGCAGGCCATGGGGGCGTGGTCTAGACGCTAGCTAGGACGGGTCACGCGAACAGGCCCAGACACTCTGCCGCGATGTTGGCAGCGGATCGCCCGCCGTTCTGGAGGGGCAGGAGGCGCTTGAGCTCCTCAGTCGGCACCTCGGCATGCACCTCCTTGCCGAGCACGAGCGCGACGTACACGACCGAGGAGAAGCGCGTCACCAAGGTCGTGCAGTTCGCGATCATGTGGTCGGTGTTGCCGTCCTGGAACATCAGGGCCCCGGGCGAATAGCGCTCGACCTCGCGGCGGGCCCGGTCGTGGTCCTCGTTGGGGTGGAACTTGAAGACGATCGGGCGACCCCGGGCGAGGCGGTTGACCTTGTCGATGAAGCGGCGGCGGTTCTCATAGCGGTACACCTCGCGCCGGTCCGAGGTCGCGGCCAGGACGTAGTCCCGGTGCGGGAAATCGTTGTCCACGAAACTCCGGCAATCGTCGAAGTTCGGGATCCCGGTGACACGCGTCTTTTCCCGGCGCACCCCTTTTTTCACGAACAGGTCACGGTAACCGTCCGAGGCCACGCAAAAGAGGTCGTAGGCATCGGAGAGCCCGGTGGTCGCGGTGGAGGCCAGCCAGCGCGGCAGGGGCAGTATCTTAACCAGGTGATAGAGGATGGATTCGGGATCGGTCATCCCCTCTTGCACGAGCACGAGCTTGGAGCGGCGCACGTTTTTCGGAACGATGAGGTCGCTGCAGGTGACGACCAGATCATAAGGGCCCAGGCGGCCCTCGTAGTCGATGGCCATACCCCGCTCGTTCAGGAACGCGAGCGTCTGGCGCAGGAACCTTCCGCCCATCACCGTCCAGTCCAGGATGCCTATGCGATGGATGGGCCTGAGATAACCGTCGCAGTAATAGGGGGTGAAAAAGGCGCGGAATTCGGGTAGGTGGCGCGAGACCGCGTACATCATCTTGGTCTGGTTCAGCGACCCGCAGATGTACAGCGCCCGCATGGCCCCAACGTAATAAAATCTAGATCTTGGGTGGCGTGACGCCCTGCTGGCCCTGGTATTTCCCGCCGCGGTCCTTGTAGGAAACCTCGCAGGGCTCGTCGGACTCGATGAAGATCACCTGCGCCACGCCCTCGTTGGCGTAGATCTTGGCAGGCAGGGGAGTGGTGTTGGAAAACTCCAGGGTCACATGCCCCTCCCATTCGGGCTCGAGCGGCGTCACATTGACGATGATCCCGCAGCGCGCATAGGTACTCTTGCCCAGGCACAGGGTCAGCACATTGCGCGGGATGCGAAAATACTCCACGGTGCGGGCCAGCGCGAAGGAATTGGGCGGGATGATGCAGACCGGGGCCTTCACATCCACGAAGCTCTGCTGGTCGAACTGCTTGGGGTCCACGATCGCCGAGTTGATGTTGGTGAAGACCTTGAAATCGTCGGCACAGCGGATATCGTAGCCATAGCTAGAGGTCCCGTAGCTGATGATCCGTAGCGCCCCGTCGCGCCGGATCTGGGTCGGCTCGAAGGGAACGATCATGCCGTGCGCCTCGGCCATGCGGCGGATCCAGCGGTCCGACTTGATGGACACTCTAGGTGTTTTCGATGACGATTTTGGGAAAGCGCCCCGAATAGTCCCGCGCCCGGACCGCGAGCTTGCCCGCGACCTTGCGCGCGATCTCCCGGTATAATTCCGCGGCGCGCGATTCGGGCTCGACGGCCACGATCGGTCGCCCCTGATCCACGCCCTCACGGATGCGTGTCTCGAGCGGCAGGGCGCCGAGCAGATCGACGCCATACTGCCTGGCCATGGCCGCCCCGCCGCCCTCCCCGAAGATGTGCTCCTCGTGCCCGCAATGCCCGCAGGTATACACGCTCATGTTCTCGACCACGCCGAGCACCGGGACCTCGACCTTCTGGAACATCTTGAGGGCCTTGCGGGCATCCAGCAGCGCGATGTCCTGGGGGGTCGTCACGATCACCGCCCCGCTCACCGGGATGCGCTGGCAGAGCGTCAACTGGATGTCGCCGGTGCCGGGTGGGAGGTCCACGACCAGATAATCCACGTCCCGCCAGCGCGTGTCGTTCAGCAACTGCTGCAGGGCCGAGGTGACCATCGGTCCGCGCCAGATCATCGGTGTCTCCTCGTCGATGAGGTTGCCGATGGAGATGGCCTGGATGCCGTAGCTCACGAGCGGCTCGAAGGATTTCCCGTCGAGGGTCTCGGGCTTGCCCTGAGCGCCCAGCATGCGCGGCTGGCTCGGGCCGTAGATGTCCGCGTCGAGGATCGCCGCCTGCGCCCCGTCGGCCTGCAAGGCGAGGGCGAGGTTCACGGCCACGGTCGACTTGCCCACCCCGCCCTTGCCGGAGGCCACGGCGACGATGTTCTTGACGTTCGGCAGGGCGGTCGTGCCCTTCTGGACCGCGTGCGCCACGATCTTCTGGGTGATGCCGACGGTGACGTCCTGTGCGCCGGTCGCGCTCGCGACGGCCTCTTTCACGGCCACGCAGAGCGCCGATTCGATGCCCCGGATCGGGTATCCGATCTCGACCCTGATGCTGACCCGTTCCCCCTCGATCGCGATGTCCTTGACCACCTTGGCCGAGATCAGGTCCTGGCCCAGATAGGGATCCGAATAGCCACGCAGGGCCGACTCGACTTGTTCTCGTGAGAGCTGTGACATGGTGCGGCAGAGCGGTGAATCTTGGGGATTCTACACCAAGAGCCGGGGCCCCGCAGAGAACGCCGGCACGACAGGGGCGTCAGGGCGTGGCCTTCACAGGGGATGGGCGCCGAATCGAGTGGTCCGCCAAACCTCGACCCCCTCACGACGGAACCGATCGGCGCAGACGCGCGTGCTAGGCCGCAAGGGGTTTCCCGCCTGAACGGGCGGCCTTGGACACGACGCAGCGCATGCCCGGCTGGGCGCTCGCGGCCGATAGCCGTCGAGACTTGAACCGCGCATCCCGGTGACCTAGGATCTGGCTGAATTCGGACTTCATTTGATCGTTATGGGCGAATCCATCGTCAGTCTCAGCGAGCTCAAGAGCGAGGCCAGCCAACTGCTCGCCCGCATCAGGAAAAGCGGCGAGGCCATCGTCTTGACCCAGAATGGCACCGCCACGGCACTGCAGCCCGCTTCAACCCGCCTTGGCCTTTATCGACTGAAGCCATTGGCCAGTTGCTGCAAGTAAGGCACGTAGGTACCGTTGCATGAGTGGTTCGCGCCGATAGATCCCATCTGGGCACAGTATGCGACGGGGTTGGCCGTCACGTGTGCGAACTGGATAGTCAGCTCGCTACCGAGCCCGACGCAACCGGGTGGTGAGATGGGCACGATATCCGGGCTGTTCACGATACGGTAGCTGTTGGCCACCGCACTGCTGTAAGCAGTTACGAAGACGCTGGGATCGACGCTCAGAAGGCTAGTGTTGAACGCGGACAACCCGGCGGCGACCAGAGGACCGGCGAGGTTGTACATCGCTAAGCCGCCCGCGGGAAAGCCTTTAGGGAAGTTGGTCCCTATGTCCATGGCGCACAGTATGGCCAAGGCCCCGCCGAGGCTATGCCCGGTGATGTACAGCGGTAGGGCCGCATCCAATGTAGAGCTCGTCAATAGCGTCGCGATCTGCTGGGCGATCGAGCCGGGGGTCGTGTGTACTCGGCCTTCAGATCAAGCTCGTGGTCGATCTTCGTGGGCTGCGCGCCGTCCATTCCCTGGTTGTAGAGGCTGTAGAAACCGCCGTGCACCAAGCCTAAAGGAGCAAACTCAATGTTCAAATAGTAGTTGCCGTTGTTGTTACCGACGTGGAAGGGCGTCGGGACCGCGTCTATATCATTGATCCATTCGTTATAGGTCTGAGTGCCGCGCAGGGCGATGATGTTCATGGCGGGACCGCCGGAGGTCATCGCACCGCTCAGGGCAAACCCTACCGGGACCGTTACATATTCGCCGCTTGTTCCTATCTCGGCCCCCGCGACGATGGACTCGGAGACGGTGAAACCCGCGAGCTGCGTAAAGGTAACCCCAGACCCCAGGCCCTGCAACTCGGCCGCGCTCAGCGTCGTGGTGCCGTTGGCGAGCTGGGTATAGGTCAGGTTACAGCAGTTCCCGAGCAAGAGTGCAATGCTCGCATGGAAGCCAAGCGGCAAGGCGGTCGGCGAGGCATACTGCTGGGGTTCGGTGAGTTGGGTAAGCGCAAACGGCGCCGTTTCTGGACAGGCCATGAGGTTCACTCCTTTCGAATGCGTTGTTGGTTGCGATCGACCTGGCACGTGGAGGTGTCGGCGGGCCAGGTGACGGCGATGAAGGTGTTCCACGAGTAGACATTCACATCCGGTTTCCAAAACATCGGCGCCATTTTCGACTGCCCTCCCCCGGAAGACCTTGCTTGTACCGGAGCGTACCACACCGGTTTCCACTGCGTACACCCCGAGTCTTTTCCAAATGGATTGAGTCCGGACAATCTCGGGGGCGTATCAGTGGCGAAAGTCACAGGGTATGCGCCGTCGCCATCACGCCCTATCGCCCTCGCGGAGCGCGAGCCCGCGCACGATCCCGAGGCGCTCGAGCACGGGGCAGGTGATGACCGTGCTGAGAACGGCCATGAGGACCAGCATGGTGAAGACGGACCTCGGGATCACGCCGAGGTCCAGCCCGACGTTGAGCACCACGAGCTCCATGAGCCCGCGGGTGTTCATGAGGAAGCCCATGGCCAGGGCTTCGGGCTCGGCGAGACCCGTATGCCGTGCCGCCCACCAGCAGCCTGCGAGCTTGCTGGCCATGGCGGCCAGGACGAAGACGGCGCACCAGGACCACAACCCGCCCGTGTTGAGGTCGGTGACGCCCAGACGCATGCCGGTGTAGGTGAAGAAGAGCGGCAGGAAGAACACCTCGACGAAGCCGCCGACCTGCCGCCGCCAGGCGGCCACGAAGCGCCCGTGATCGTGCAGCAAGACACCGGCGATGAAGCCCCCGAAGACCGCGTAGATCCCGAGCGCCTCGGTCAGGGCCCCGGCGCACAGCGCCGCGAGCAGGACGACGGCCATGAGGTCGCCGGGGAGGCCGCGTTCATCGAGACGCGCCCGCCCGAGGATCCGGTACAGGGCCGGGCGCAGGAGCCACCAGGCCATCGCGCCGAACGCGCCGACGAGCGCGATACGCAAGCCCAGCTCCGGACCGGAGAAACGCGGGAGGGTGAGGGCCGTGACCGTGCCGAGCAGGAGCCAACCGATCACGTCGGTGACCGCGGCCGCCGCGATGGCAATGGTCCCGATGCGGGTGCGGTGGAGGTCGAGCTCAATCAGGATCCGACCGAGCACGGGGAGCGCGGTGATGGCGAAGGCCGTGGCCACGAACAGCACATAGACCAGGCGATCGGCCTCCCTGGCCAACGGCTCCCAGGACAATAGCCCGAGGCCCAGCCCGGACGCGAAGGGCACGAGGATGCCCATCGTCGCGATGAGGAGGGTCGCGCGGCGGTTGTGCCTATCTCGGAGATGGGAGAAGTCGAACTCGATACCGATCTGGAACACCACCAGCACCAGCCCGAGCCCCGCGAGGAGCCCGAGCGTCGGCGACGAAGCCATGCCCACGAGCGGTCCCGGCAGCGGGAGGAGGCCACTCGTGAGGATGGCGCCGATCCCGATGCCGGAGACGATCTCCCCCACGGCCCGCGGCTGCCCGAAATGCCGCGCCGTGCGACCGCCGATCCGCGCCGAGGCGATGATCACGATGAGCTGTACCAAGAGATCCAGCAGGGGACGATGCGTGAATCCGGGGTCCACCGGTACCTCCGTCGCTTCAGGGTCTCGCAGGAGGGTATCACCAAGCGGGTCGTGACGCAGGCCCCGGCCAATGCGCGCCGAGGAGATCGCCGGCGTTTGCGGCCCCCGCCTCATTCCACGCATTAAGGTCGGCCTCTACTGGGATTGGCTCTGCTCATCCCATTACAGGGTTCGCCCAAAAGGAGCCACACCGATGCGATCAGGCTGCATTGGCCACGGCGTTTCGCCCTGAGGCGGGTGGGCGCAAATGCTCCCCTGTGATCTGATAGATCAGGTTCTCGCGGAGATTCACCGTATACTCGGCGATACCGCGACGCAGGCTCGCATTGACAGAGTTGCCGCGGAGTCACATCATGGCGCAGGGAAGGGCGTAGCCGGGAACGCCACTTTCGAACCGGTCGGAAACCCGCAGGCTCGCGTGCAAGACCATCGGGCGGTCGACCATGGCACGAGACATTCCCATCCTGGTGTACGAACGGTAATCTTTTTATATTAATTTTTGGGCGCGCTTGCCCTCCGATGCGAGGGTCGGACCCATCCTGCAATACCGGCTATGGACGCGGCCACTCTATCAGGGATGCGAGCGCTGTCTGGGGTAATGGGTACGCACACCACCAAGCTGGCCGACCTCCTGGTGCGATACCGTTGGCTGTTCGTGGTGCCGGTGGTGCTGCCCCTGTCGCTCGCGTTCAATCTCTTCTGGGCGTTGCGGGGTTTCTACCAGCGCGGCTGGCGTCGCGCCCCGGAGGCCCATGAGCGGCGCGTCTCTGACATCCAGGCGCAGGTGGGGGAATGGCGCGCCGCGGGGACCCGGCTGCCGCTATGTACCGCGCGCAAACCCTGGATGAGCGTCTCCCCCCGGGTCGCCCGTTATAAGGCGCATGACAACACGGTGCGCGTCGCCCTCTACGACATCCTCGCGCTGGATACGGAACGGTGCGTCGTTCGGGTCGAGCCCGGCGTCAGCATCGGCCAATTGACCCGCTACCTCATCCCCAAGGGATGGACGCTGCCGATCGTGCCGGAGCTCGACGACCTCACCGTCGGCGGATTGCTCCTCGGCTACGGTATCGAGGCCTCGTCGCACCGATACGGTCTCTTCGCGGACATCGTCGAGGCCTGCGAGGTGGTCATAGGCGATGCCACGCTCGTGCGCGCCACACGTTTACAGCATACCGATCTGTTCCGCGCCCTGCCGTGGTCGTACGGAGCGCTCGGGATCCTCGTGGCCGTGGAGCTTCGTATCATCCGCTGCAAGCCCTGGGTACACGTCCGTTATCTGCCGGCCCACCACTTGAAAGACGCCTGCGAATCGTTCACCCGCATCGTCTGCCGCGACAACCCGCCGGAGTTCGTCGAAGGCATCGTGTACGGGCGCGACCGCGGTGTGATCATCACCGGCGATTTCGCGGATGGCCCGGAGGACGGCAAGGTCAATGCCATCGGCCGGTGGTTCAAACCCTGGTTCTACAAACACTGCGAGTCCTTTCTGGAGCGGGGCGCGGGCGATGAATACATCCCCCTGAGACATTATTACCGCCGTCACACGCGCAGCATCTTCTGGGAAGGGGAGCTCATCATCCCCTTCGGCAATCATCCGGTGTTTCGTTATCTCCTGGGATGGATGATGCCGCCCAAGATCGCGTTCCTGAAGCTGACACAGAGCGAAACGATCCGCGCCTATTATGAGAATAAGCACGTCTGCCAGGAGGTCCTGATGCCGATTGTAAATCTTAAGGCCAGCGTCGAGTTCTTTCATGACAACTTCGAGTGTTACCCGCTCTGGCTCTGTCCACACCGGCTTCACCGGACCGAGCCACAGGGCCTCTTGAAACCGGATGAGGGGGTCGAGGATTATGAGATGTTCGTGGACATCGGCGCCTGGTATACGCCCGGTTCGATCCTGAGAGGCGAGCCATATGATTCCCGCCGCGCCGTCCGGACGATGCAAGACTACGCCATCGCGCACCGTGGCTACCAGTGTCTATACGCCGTGACCGAGCTGACGCGCGAAGAGTTTCGCCGCATGTTCGATTGCCGCCTGTATGACGCCGTCCGGCAGAAATACCACGCACAAGGGGTCTTCATGGATACCTACGACAAGGTCAAACGCCCCTCCGGGGCACCGGGGACGTCGCCGGCTTTGGAGTCAACGGCGCCATCGTGAGGCCCGTCCAGTCCTGCGCCGATCTTGAAGAACCGCTACGACCTGGATACGACCTCGGATGCGCTGGCGGAACGGCTGAAGCAGGAAATAACCCCTCTGCAAGAGGTGGCCTGAGCATGATAGATCGGAACCGGCCCCATCGGGTTCCGACAAAACAGCGTCCAAACACCCGATGGCGCCGATGGATTGCGCAAAGCTATGTGGTTCGTCGAAGAATATTCACCAGTCACGCGTGCGTCGGAACCCGAAACGACGGTTCCGCCTACGCGGGCTCCCAGCCGTGCCATCGATAACGCCGTCTCCATCCCGATCGGAAGGGCGGCGACAACTTAACTCGCGTTGAACTTTCTATCCTTAGGTGAGAAGTTCGTGCTCGCAGTATGGTCGCTCGCCTGCGATCATCCAGCAAAGCGTGCCATGCACGTTGCTTACTGACCCTCCGGTACAGGAGCGGCTGGTTGCGCTTTCTCTCCGTCTACCTTGAGGTGGGTGGACAGTAGTGTCCGACAGATTTGATAGCTAACGATCGGAAAGCCTGTATTGACAAGGCCTTTCATTACTTTGTGGGTGTAAACGATTTGAACGTGGAGCGCCGATTCGGGCAAGCTACCCGGATTTATCCGGGAGGCG
>JALZID010000226.1 GCA_030860485.1 Pseudomonadota bacterium
CCCGCGAATCACCGCCGCCGGCCAACTCGTACACTGAAGCGATCCAGCCCATTTGTAGTGGAGACCTTTTGACCGCGTAGCCCAATCTATGCGCCTTCCAGGCTGGGTACCCCCTCCAGTTGAGAAAGATGGGCTACCGGCGCCCATTGCCCTTGATCGGTGTTGCTCGAACAAAGCACCTCGATGCAGACCCTCGGGCGCCACGTAGCATTCGTCCTCATCTCTTATCGTTCTGTAGGTCTCTCCCGACGCCCACGTGACCTTGGTCCCCTTGCGGGTCTGAATGGCACATTCAGCAAGGATGATCCCATCCTTTCTATGAAACCGTAGTAGTATCGCCGCAATCCCCCTTCGAGCGGATCTGCGCCACCCGCTGATGTTTCAGAACTATGGCATGGCGAAGCGGCGGGTAGCGAGGCGGACGCCTGTACTACCGCGCTGGTTTCACCTCAAGCGGAAGACGCAGCGCATCGCTAGCCTCTGACCTATTGGGGGTAGATCGGGCTGACAGCCGGTCCTGAGACGAGACATAACGCACTAAATATGTTATGAATCCATCGATCGCACGACGAGTGTTTAGCGACGCCGACGAGGTGTTGAATAAGGAGAGGAACATGGCGATCGGGATGCCTAGTCGGCGTATCGCCTTCTACGGACCATGGTCGCGACGGCGATCATGGGCTATGCGGCGGGGTTCACGGATATCGCCCACGCCTTGGCGCCTAGAACACGGACCGCGGGCCCGGGGGTGCGGACGTGGAAGGAGGTCTTTCTGGGTCTGCTCGGCGAGACCTTTGTCGTTGTCAGCGAGGATCGCAAGAAAAGGGTACGGATGAAATTATCCGATGTCTATGACATCTATGAAACTGCCGAGACCGAACAGTTTTCTCTGGTGTTTCGCGCGCCGCTCGGGGCGAAGCTGCCGAAGGGCATGTATAGTATACGCCACCGCCAGGCCGGCAAGACTACACTGTACTTACAGCCTAGCGGTGCGGACGAATTTAACCGCTATTATGAGGCGCCTTTTAACCTGTTGCCATAGCGTTATCGGTCCCCGCCTGTCCGTAACCATCCCACCCCCGACGTCCAGAAATAGCTCAAAGGTGCCCGAGCGCGGATGCTCGAAAGTGCTCAGTGCCTTATGTCTCCTGTCAGGACCGGCTGTCAGCCTGATCTACCCCCATTAGTTCATGGCTAGCGGCGCGCTGCGTCTTCCACAATGAGGTTGAAGCCGGCGCTGTAGTACAGGCCGTCCGTCTCGCTACCCGCCGCTTCCAGAAATAGCTCAAAGGTGCCCGAGCGCGGGTGCTCGAAAGTGTATACCCCGGGGCGATCGGGAGGGCCTTGGAAACGCGCCGAGAAGGTCTCGGTGTGGGTATCTTGGTGCCGTTCGGAGACCTCGATCAAGCGCAGGGACACAACCTCGCGTGCACCCCTGCCGCCATAGACCCGGAACCGCTCTCCGATATAGGCTCGGAAGCTATCGTAGCTCGGCGATCGGCTCATGGCCGCGGCCGCCGCCTGTACCGGGGGCACGCTCAGCATCACCAGGATCGCCACAAGGCGGACGCATGGCGCGCCGGATCGGGCCGCGATCGGGGCTGATGGCTTAGGCATGTCTTTCGGCGGATCGAAAGCAAGGGTAGGGTGCGCTGTGCACGCCGAGAAACCGGTCGTGCGCGTTCAATAGGTATCGACCGCTGAATGCCGCCCGGGTGGGTAAACAGCGCCTCGGCGCGAACGTGTGGGCGCGAGCGGAAGCATCTGCGTGCGCACTCCGCTTGCTACCAGAGGCGTTCCGAATCCAGAATGAACCCTCGTAGGACAGGCGCACCCGAAAGCGTGGTGGGATGGTCCAGGCATTCCATTTGGGTGTTGGGGCGATAGACGTACACCATTCTGTCATCCGGATCGATGAGCCATCCCAACTGTGCGCCATTGGCCATATACTCTTCGAGTTTGGCCTGCAAAGCGCTCAAGTCATCCGAGGGTGAGCGCAGCTCCGCGACAAAATCGGGACATAGAGGCGGGAAACCTTCCCGTTCCGCCGTGCTCAACCGTTCCCAGCGGGAACGCCTCACCCAGGCGAGATCGGGCGAGCGCTTCGCCCCGTTAGGCAGCGTGAAACCCGTGGACGAGTCGAAGCCTATACCGGTACCGTCGCGTTCTACCCATTCACCAAACACCGCCGTCAGGTTGAAACTGCGGCGGCCCGTCTCTCCCCCGGTGGGCGGCATGATGATCAGGTCTCCCTCGCGGGTGCGCTCGATGCGCAGATCGCTATTCAACTGACAAAGCTTGGTGAAGTCCTCGTCATTCATCGTGTTGACGAACGGGCCGAAATTCACCACGAGCGGTTGGGCTCGCGCCGCGATAATGACGGTGGCGGACATGGGTGTGCTGGCCGTTGCAGTGTGCTCAGCCCTTGGGGGCAGATATGAAACTCATGAGTCGAATTTCACTCAAGAACGCTTCGGCCATCCAGTCCTCCTCTCAAGCCGTTCCGAAGAGTCGCGACAGATCCACCTCGACCCCCGGCAGCGCCTTGGGCGCCAGCGCGCCCGACGGCCGCACGCGACGCTCGTTGCGATACCGCCCGTCCGCCGGTGTCTCGAATACCGTAAGCGTCCGGCCTTCCACATCGATGAGCCACACCTCCGGGATACCGTGGCGGGCATAGAGCGGGATCTTCATCTCGCGGTCGTAGCGCAGGGTGGTATCCGCGACCTCGACGATCAGGAGCACCTCGTCCGCGCGCGGCAGGGCCAGCGCGTAGAAATCGTCCCGCGGTTGGATGAGCGCCAGATCCGGTTCAGGCTCGGAGTGCTCCCCGAGGATGATGGGGTTCTGAACGGAGACAATGGCGCGGCCCGCCACTGCCTGCACGAACAACATGTTGGCGCGGGTAACGATGGCCGCGTGCCGGCTCCCAATCGGTGCCATGGCGATGATCTCCCCCTCGATCAGTTCCAACCGGCCCTCGACCGGGAGGATGCCGACTTCGCCCATGCGGTGAAAATCATGCACCGTCAGGCGGTGTCTCTGGTACAGATCGAGGGCGGGGCTGGACATGCCGACGTGTCCTACAAAGCGTAATGTTCGAAGTCTAGCACGATGTGGTTCGGACCACTCGGTTGAACGGCGTGAACCTGGGGCGAGTGCCTGTGTCGCGGTTGGCATACGTACTCCGCGCATCGACCGCAGATTGTACGATCCAGCCCATCCCCGAGGCCAGTGGGGAGGGGGGATCCGGAACCCTTACCGTGTTAGAGAAACGGCAGGTATCGAGTGGTAGTCTTGATGGTCCCCCGAGCGCCGTCCTACCCTCGCGGCGGAAACACCCCCTGAAGCGCAATGCAGAAGTAGAAGGTCAGGTACGGCTGCAGGTTGTTGTGGGGCTGGTCGCCGCCGGCGGGGGACAAGGCGCTGGGGTTCATACTTACGAGATTCGTGTTGGTTGTGGTCTGATACAGCGTCCCGCCTACGGAGTTGGCAAGGGTGACGCCCGGGGTGAATGAGCCCTGCACGCCGTCTTCGGTCGAGGCCATCAGGGTGTGGCTGTGGGCAGGGATCTCTGATTCGAGCAGGGTCACGGTCTCTGCACCGCCGGTTTCGCCTAGGTCATGCAGCGACAGACCGGGGCCGTGGCCGGGATGCATGGGCGCCCTACCCTGGAGGTCCGGAAGCGCAAAATTGCTCTTGCCGTCCCCACCGTAGGTCGTGCCCAGTAGTGAGAACAGTGCCGTGTTCTGTGATAGTGGCATGAGTTGCCCGTCGCACCACGCCCAGCCTTTTGGGGCAAAATTGAATGGGAAAATCCTGATCTCAGCAACAAACGGGTCGGCCATGACTTGCTCCTCGACTAGAGGGTTGACATGTATCAGTTTTCTGTACGTGAAATAGCATCAGCTTTTTTACGCGCCTTCAGAGCGCCCCCTGCCTATGTTGGCGACGGGAAAATGCCGAAAAGCGAAATAATGAAGTTGATGCACAGATAGGGCTGAAAATTAGTGTGTGGCTGGCTGCCTCCTACCGGCGCTATGGCGGTTAGAGCCATAGCCGCATTGGCGGTCTCCGGCGCGTAGGGCGTGATCACCGTCGAGTTGGCCAGGACACCCCCTGCTGGGCTTGCCTGCGAGCCATTCACCTGTGCGCCGAGCAAAGCGTGGCTGTGTGCGGGGATCTGAGCGACCGTCAGCGTGATCTCCTCCGTACCGCCGGTCTCAGCCAGGATGAAGCCGTTGCCCTGGTGGATCGGGATCCGTCCACGTAGATCGGGCAATGCGAAGGTACTCTGCCCGTCGCCGCCGTACGTTGTCCCGATGAGCTGAAAGAGCGTCTCGTTCTCTGCGATGGGCAACAATTGCCCCTCGCAGAACATCCACCCCGCTGGCGCGAAGTTCCCCGCGAACATGCGAATTTCACCCACGTACGGTTGTGCCATGATCGTTTCCCCCTCAAGCCCACATTCTCATGCCCAAAGTCTGCCTTAGTTCGGGCTCGGAAAAATCCCCTGCAACGCAATAGAGAACGTCAGGGTCAAGAATGGCTGCATATTGACGTGTGCCTGGCTGCCGCCAACATTGGCAACGCTCGTTGGAATCAGCGCTCCCAGGCTTGCCGTATTTTGTGAATACACGTTGCCTGGCTCCTGGGCCAAGAGATTGCCGCCGGCTTGTGTCCGTGGATTGACCGAGTTGCCGATGGCGCTCGACCCATTTAGGACATGGACATGTTCCGGCAACTCGGCGATGGACAGCGTATGGGCCTGTTCGCCGCCGCGCTCGCCGAGCGTGTGTCCTGAGCCAACGTGGATCGGCGCCCTCGCGCGCAGGTCCGGCAGCGCGAAATTCACCCGGCCGTCACCACCGAAAGTCGTGCCCAGTAATGAGAACAACGCCTGGTTCTGGTTGATCGGCAAGAGCTGCCCGTTACGCAACGCCCAGCCTTTGGGGCTGAACGCAAAGCTCATGATGCGGATCTCTGATAAAAACGGTTCTGCCATAGAATCCTCTTTACCCGATTGCTATTTCAGTTCGTTTTCTACTATCTTCCGAATTCTACCCCTGCCCGGGTTCTTGTCGCCCGGATCGGGCGAAGTCGGGGGTCCGATTCGGCCACGAGGGGGGATGATACACATCCTTTCGGAGAATGCAACGGAGTAGATCTCGTGCGCCCGTGATCGGGAGCAGCCGGTGGCCGAGGTCCAGCAGCAGACTCGTGACCTAACGTTAGCCGCGCCCTATTCATTCACGCGTTCCGCGCATGCCGCCCCGTCGTTTTCGGGGTTGTTCACCGTCATGTCGACCGGGTATGCTTCCATGTCCTCGGCGGGAAGGGCACGAGGAGTTGAGTCAAGTCGGCGTCGGTGATGTCCCACTGCCCGTATGCGCGCGGATCCAGGATCACCGGCATGCGGTCGTGGATGGGCTGCATGAGGGCGTTGGCGCGGGTCACGATGATGGCGCAGCATCCGACGGCCTGTCCATCGGGACGCCGCCACTCTTCCCAGAGACCCGCGGCCAGGGGCAGGCCGTCCTTTAGACGGATGAAATAGGGTTGTCTGATGCGGCACTCATAGAATCCATCCGCGGGGATGAGACAGCGGTGCCGGCGGAAGGCGCTGCGGAACGCGGGCTTGTGGCTACGGTCTCGGCACGGGCGTTGATCATCGAATGGCCGGTCGTCTCGTTCGCTGCCCAATGCGGCACGAGCCCCCAGCGCAGCAGGGTCACCTCGCGTCGGCCCTCCTGGGATCGCCGGATCACCGGTACCTCCTGGGAGGGCGATGTTATAGCGGGGCCGAAGGTCCGGCGTGCACGGTAGCGCGAACCGGGCGACGAGCGTCTCGGGATCGGCGTACAGCGCGTAGCGTCCACACATGTGGATAGGATAGACCGGGCGCGGCTCGAAAAGGGCAGGGGCTCGATCCGGCGCAGTAACGGCTCGCCGGGACGACGTACCCTTCCGGTCTGTCTTCACGGCGGCGGCGGAGGAGGGGAGGGTTCGGCGTGGTGTCGAGCGATGCCTTGCATTCCTTCAGCGCTTGTGAGAAAACCTGCTGCGTTCCGGCGGGAAACGCAGGGGAGTAATATAAAGAATAGGGAGTGGCCCTGCCTGGCGCGCCGAGGATGCAGCGCCCTCCCTTTGCTCGCGACGATTTTTTCACAAGCGCTCGGGCCGTGGGGCCCCGGAGACCGGCGCCTTCGCCGCGGGGCGATGGCGAGAAAGACGGGTTGGCACGGAGACCTGGGGTTGAAAGAAGTCGCACAGAGGGGGAGCTTCCTGACCGGTATCGTTCTCGGGTTATGCCTCCTGCTCGGCTCTCCGGCATTCGCGGGTACGCGCATCGCGGTATTGGATTTCGAATTGAATGACTTGACCTTACTGCCCCGCACGCCGGAAGAGCTGGCGCGGACCGCCGGGGTGGCGCCGTCGCTGCGGGAGGCGCTGGTGAAAAAGGGTGGCTATGAATCCGTTGCCATCGGCCCGGCTGCCCAGGCACAGGCGAACGTGTCCTTCGGTTATCTTTTCGATCACACCGAGGTCGCCGCACAGTTGGGTGAACGGTTGGGGGTCGACTGGATCGCAATCGGACGGGTTCACAAGCCGAGTTTCTTATTCGCTTATTTGAAGGTCCGTTTGGTCAACACGAGGACCCGGCGGCTGGTGGGCGACTTTGTGGTCGAGGTCAAGGGCTATTTGAAGAAACTGACGGAGCGGGGAGCGGCGATCTTGGCGGACCAGATCGATCAAACCATCCACCCGAAAACGCCGTAGGCGGGGTTCGAGCACGAAACCGGGCATGCGACGCCGCTCCTGCCGCGCCGGGCCGCCCTTGCGAGCCTACGGGGCTCTTTCAAAGGTCGCGAACCGTCCAGGCGTCGTTCGAATAAACCGCGCCCGAAGGCGCGGGCCTTCGTCACCAGGGCGGCTCGGGGACGTCGCAGGCCCGACGCCGATAGCGCTCGATGAGCGCCCGCGTCGAGCCGTCTTGGTCCGGGGCCGGTATCTGCCCGCGGAGATCCGCCGCCACCTCGCCCGCCAGCGTCTTGCCGAGTTCGACACCCCACTGGTCGAAGGAGTCGATGCCGAGGATCACGCCCTCGGTGAAGGTCTTGTGCTCATAGAGAGCGATAAGCGCGCCGAGCGTCTCTGGTGTCAGGCGCTCGTAGTACAGGGTGTTGCTGGGCCGGTTGCCGGGACAGACGCGGTGCGGCGCGAGGCGCTCGACCTCGGTCTCCGGGACGCCACGGGCGCGCATCTCGGCCCCGACCTCGGCGGCGCTTCTGCCGCGCATCAAGGCCTGTGATTGGGCGATGCAGTTCGCCACCAGAAGCTCGTGCTGTTCCTCAGGGGGATAGTGACCGTGCAGGGCCATCAGAAAATCGACCGGGATGACTAAAGTGCCCTGATGGATTAGTTGAAAGAAGGCATGCTGCCCGTTGGTGCCGGGCGCGCCCCACACGACCGGCGCGCTCCGATAATCGAGCGCGCTTCCAGACAGTGTGACGCCCTTGCCGTTGCTCTCCATCTCGAGCTGCTGAAGATAGGCGGGCAGGTACTCGAGGTGCTGATCGTAGGGGATCACGGCGCGGCTCTGTGCGCAGAAGAAGTCCGCATACCAGAGATTCAGGAGCCCGAGCACGACCGGGAGATTGGCCTCGAGGGGCGCGCTGCGGAAATGGCGGTCGATGCGATACGCACCTTCGAGGAGTCGCTCGAAGACCTCCATGCCGAGAGAGAGCACGATGGGCAGCCCGATGGCCGACCACAACGAGTAGCGTCCCCCCACCCAGTCCCAGAACTCGAAGACGTGCTCCGGGTCGATCCCGAAGGCCGCGGTGGCCGTCATGTTCGTGGACACCGCGACGAAATGGCGGCCGATCGCTGCCGCATCTCCCGTGCGCGCGATGAACCAGCGCCGCGCGGTCTCGGCGTTGTGCAGGGTCTCCTGCGTGGTGAAGGTCTTCGAGGCGATCACGAAGAGCGTGGTGTGGGGTTCGACCCGGGCCAGGGTCTCGGCGATGTCCGTCGGATCGACGTTGGAGACGAAATGCACGCGCAGGCCGCGCTTTTGATACGGCCGCAAGGCTCGGGTCACCAGAAGCGGTCCGAGGTGCGATCCGCCGATCCCGATGTTGACGATGTCGGTGAAGGGTGCCCCGCTCATGCCGCGGTACTCGCCGTTGTGCACGGCCTCGCTGAAGATACGCATGCGCGCGAGCACCGTGCGCACCGAGGGCATCACATCCTCGCCGTCCACCCTGACGGCCTCCGGTCCGCGGTTGCGCAAGGCGGTGTGCAGGACCGCCCGCCCTTCCGTGGTATTGATATGCTCGCCCGCGAACATACGCTCGATCGCATGCCCGAGCCGCGCCGTGTGCGCCAGGTCGTGCAGTAGACGCACGGTCTCTGCGACGATCCGGTTCTTGGAGTAATCGAGGTAGAGCCCGGCGTCCTCCAGAGAAAATCGCGAAACCCGCACCGGGTCCTCATCGAACAGCGCGCGCATATGCACGTCCGCCATGCGCGCCTGATGCGCTTGAAGCGCCTGCCAGGCCGGGGTTTGCGAGATGAGTGGTTGTTGCGCTATGGGCACGGGCTTCTCCTCAAATAAATGTAGGCGGGTTAGCCGTGCTTTTCTGCGGCCTAACCCACCCGCACGACCCTACCAGCTGCGACCCTCAGGCCGGATAGACTCCCCCTCCGTCGATCAATATCGTTCGATACCCGTATGCTGGCACCCCGAGCCGCCGAGCCAAGCAGCGCGGTCCGCAGCGGGTGTAAGTCCTCGACGTTCCTCCGGCCCCTCGCACAGGAACCAGGAGCTGCCGCCGTCCTTGCACGGGCCGCGCAGAAAGGCCGCCAGCTCGTCCAAGGCAGCCTCCGAATCCTCCAACGCGGCCTGCGGAGGCAGATCCACCCACAGGGTCGATTCATCAAAACGCAGGGGGTTTGCCAAAGCGTTCATTACACGAGCGCCATCAGGTGAATATCGCCTCATAACGCATCCCCTCGCCATCCGGGCCGATCGGCACGAGGAATAACTCGAGATCGCCCGTGCGCTCGTGTCGGAGGCGGTAGATCCGCTGCGGCAGGATGGGCGATGCGGGGCCGCGAAAAACCAGGGAATACGGGTCGCGCCGGCCAGGTGCGCCGTGGCCGAGGCCCGTGACCTCGGCGAGCATCACGATAATGGTTCCGTGCCCGTCGTCCAAAAGCTCGAACGAACCACCCAGGCATTCGCTCCACGACTCCTTCGTCAAGGTTTCGAACATGCTCAATGCGCCTCGTCCCAATGGGTACCCGCCCCGACATCGACGGCGAGCGGTACGGTCAACTGCGCCACGGACTCCATTATGTCTTTGAGTCCCCGGCAGGCCAGATCCACCGCGTCCTCGGCGATCTCGAGGACCAGCTCGTCATGCACCTGCAGGATCACCTTGGCGTCGATGCCTGTATCCGCGATCCAGCGGTCGACGCGGATCATGGCGAGCTTGATGAGATCCGCGGCCGTGCCCTGCATGGGCGCATTGATGGCCGTGCGCTCGGCGTACTGGCGGCGGGGCGCGTTCCGGGAGTTGATCTCGGGCAGGTGCAAGCGGCGGTGGAACACGGTTTCCACATAGCCTTGCCGGCGTGCCTGTGAGCGGATACGGTCCATGAAGGCGCGCACACCTGAATGGCGCGCGAAATAGCGATCGACATATTGTTGGGCCGCGCCGCGCTCGATCCCGAGCTGGCGCGCGAGACCGAAGGCCGACATCCCGTACAAGAGGCCGAAGTTGATGGTCTTGGCGGCGCGCCGGTGCTCGGCACTGACCGATTCGGGGGCGACTCCGAACATCTCGGCCGCAGTGGCGCGATGGATATCCAGTCCCTCCGCGAACGCGGCGACCAGCAGCGGGTCCGCCGAGAGATGGGCCATGATGCGGAGCTCGATCTGGGAATAGTCGCCCGCGATCAGCCGGTAACCCGGCGGGGCGACGAAGGCCCGGCGGATGCGGCGGCCCTCTTCGGTCCGGACCGGGATGTTCTGGAGGTTCGGGTCCGCGGAGGACAAGCGCCCGGTGGCCGCCACGGCCTGGTGATAGCTCGTGTGCACGCGCCCGGTGCCGGGATCGACCTGCTGCGGGAGCTTCTCGGTGTAGGTCGATCGGAGCTTGGCGAGACTGCGATGCTCCAGGATCAGGCGTGGCAGGGGATAGTCGAGCGCCAGCTCCTGCAACACCGATTCGGCCGTCGAAGGCTGGCCCTTGGCGGTACGCTCGGTGACCGGCAGCCCTAGCCGCTCGAACAGGATCTCCTGGATCTGCCTCGGGGAATCCAGGTTGAAGACCATCCCGGCCGCTTGGTGTGCCTCCTCTTCGATGTCACGCAGGCGCCGGCCGAGCTCCCGGCTCTGCTCGCGCAGCATCGCGGTGTCGATGCGGACGCCGTTGCGCTCGATACGCGACAAGACCGGGATGAGCGGCACTTCGATGTCCTCGTACAACTGCGTGAGACCCGGCTCGGCGCAAAGCCTCGGCCGGAATGCCTCGTGGAGCTTCAAGGCCACATCGACGTCCTCGGCGGCATAGGGCCCGGCCCGTTCTAGTGGGACGCGGTTGAACGTCACTTGCTGGGTACCCTTGCCCGCCACGTCCTGGTAATGGATGGTACGCACGCCGAGGTACTTGAGGGCCAGAGAATCGAGGTCATGGCGGGTCGCGGTGCTGTCGAGGACATAGGACTCGAGCATCGAGTCGTGGCGGATCCCCGAGAGCGCGATGCCGTGGGTCGCGAACACGCTAATATCGTACTTGAGGTTATGCCCGAGCTTCCCGCGCGCCGGGTCCTCCAGGATCGGTCGCAGCGCTTCGAGCACCGCGGCCTCGGAAAGCTGGGCCGGCGCGCCTTCATAGTCGTGGCCGAACGGCACATAGGCGGCGTGCCCGGTCTCGACGGCGAAGGACACCCCGACGATGCGGGCCTGCATATAGGCCAGGCTCGTGGTCTCGGTATCGATGGCGATGAGATCGGCGGTGCTCAGGCGCTCGAGCCACGCATCGAGCTGCGCCCGCGTCAACACCGTCTCATAGCGGGGTGCCACGCCCTCGGGCACGGCCGCTTGAGGCGCCGCGGCCAGCAGTTCGTCGAGCCACGTCTTGAATTCGAGCCGGGTATAGAGCGCCTTCAAGGCCCCGATGTCGGGAGCGCTCGGCGCGAGGTCCTCCGGCCCGACCTCCAACGGTACGTCCCGCAATACCGTCACCAGGCGCTTGGAGAGGGGCAGATCGGGCAAGGCGGCGCGCAGATTCTCGCCGATCCTGCCCGGGATCTCACCGGCATGCGCGATGACGCCGTCCAGGGAACGGTACCGTTCGAGCCAGCCCACGGCGGTCTTGGGCCCGACCTTGGGGATTCCCGGGACGTTGTCGGTCTTGTCCCCGATGAGCGCCAGGTAATCGACGATGAGCCCCGGCGGCACGCCGAACTTGCCCTTGACCCCGGCCGCATCGAGGATCGTGTTGTCGTTGGCGATCCGGACGCGTTCGTCTACGAGCTGGGCGAGGTCCTTGTCGCCGCTCGCGATGAGCGTCGCGATCCCGGCCGCGCTCGCCTCTGTGGCCAGGGTGGCGATCACATCGTCGGCCTCGACCCCCTCGACCGCCAGGATCGGCAGGCCCATGGCCCGCACCAGGGCATGCAGTGGTTCGATCTGGGCCCGCAGCTCGTCTGGCATGGCCGGGCGGTAAGCCTTGTATTGGGCATAGAGGTCGTCGCGGAAGGTCTTGCCCTTGGCGTCGAAGACCACGGCCAGGTAGTCCGGCGCATGATCCTTGACGACTCGCTTGAGCATCGCGGCGACCCCGTGCACGGCCCCGGTCGGCTCGCCGCGCGAGGTCGAGAGCGGCGGCAGGGCGTGGAAGGCCCGGTACAGATAGGACGACCCGTCGACCAAGAGCAGGAGCTTTCCGCTCGTGGTGTGTGTTACGCCCATAGGTCATTAAGCGGGAACTCGATCGCATCGAAAGGCGGAACACGCACCAGTGCGTCGTCCTGGTGTGTCGCAATCAGGGCCCACAGCTTATCCCGCAGCTCGAAGGCCTCCAGCGTGCGCCCCAGCGGGTCCACCAGCCAGGCGAAAGCCACCCCGTAGCGGGCATACAGCGGCAGCTTGATCATCCGATCCTTTTTCGAGGTGGAGGGAGAAAGGATCTCGCACACCCAATCCGGCACGACCTCGAAGCGCTGATCCTTCGGGACGGACGGCATCCGCTCCCGCCGCCAGCCCGCCAGATCCGGCACGGCCACCTCCACGTCGCGAACGAAATGCACCTCCGGCTCGGGAATGATCCACCAACCACCCGGCCCACCCCGCCCAAAGTCGAACGGCCCGCCGATGTCGATGTTCAAGCCCCGCTCGGCCAGCCCATGCAGCCCCGGCGGGCGGGGCTGGGTGTGCAACTGCCCATTCAGGATCTCGCCGGTCACATGATCCGGCAAGGCTAGCAGGCGCCCATACAATGGAGGAGGATTGATGGCTGGGGCGCGGTGCATGGCGGCTTTGGCGACGCGTGATTGTGACGACCCGCATTCTCCCCCGGCGACTGGACCCATACAAGTCGATGGGTGGGGTGGGATGGCCGACATCGTCGCCGTCGATCCCCTCGGTCGCCAGACGTGCCAGGTCCCTGAGCGCACCGGGGATGGTGTGCATGCCCGAAGTATGTTATCAGGGGGCTTACGCGGGAACCTCGCCGAGTGTCGGGCTCAACATCTTCCTGCCCCACAAGCGCGCCGGCAACCTCTATCAGAACAACTCGCTGCACTTCCGGCACTTTTTTCGCGCAAGGGCCTGAAAAGCCCCCGATTCTAGGCCGAGGCCTCGGATGTTTGACAACTCACTAGCCCAGCAGCACTGTGGCTCTTGACGAAAAAGGGCGTTTATTTTGCCTAGCGGCCTCTGGCCGCAACCAAATGGCAGACGAAACTTCTTTGAAGTGCAAAGAAGTCACGGTGGAAGAATCTATGCCCTCCTGGAACGGCGCCCGGCAGTGATGTTGCGTCTTTTCCCCTTGACACAGCCCCGCACGACGATATCATCCCTCCTTTTCAAGATGGTCGGTCAACAAGAGGCGTACATGACATTTCCGCGAAGATCGAGTTCATGATGTGGTTGTCGCGCTTCGAGCGGCTCCGCAAGTTCGCCTGGCGCACTTTTACGAGCTTATCTCCCGTTGCCTCACCACCAAGGATGGCTTCGATTTCCTCGATTGGGGCTCGCCGATCCAGCGGCCCCTTTAGAACCTTCAATATTATGAACACAACAGAAACCCTTATTCAATATGCGAATGTTCTATCTAAAGCCCCTAAAATAGCCATTCGTAAAGGAACGCGCTTGTATAAGGCACGCTCTTGTGTAAATGACGAACAGGTTACGGAAATAGAAAGAAATCCCGCCATCCAACTTCTCACCAATACTAAACCGGCTAAACACAATGGTCGTTAGTCCTGCAACAGCATCCGCAGAGGTACAAAAGATGATACCCAATTGATTGTAATAGGACAATTTTCTACACGTCGTCCCAGAACAGTTTTCTCGCTCTTGCCAGAAGATTACTCTAACACAACGTTCTTTCCTCCTGACAACATAATACATAAATTAGTACTATTCCTAAACGAGATAGCCCACAAACCAAACGATTACAGTGAAACCAAGGAATTTATTGATACCCTGAAAGAGGCGAGTTTTATTACGGCAGAAGTTGAAGAAAAGGCAATTTTCATTATACGCTATAAATCAGTGAAATATGAAACAGGAATGTGTTGCTTCATGTGTGGGGCAATAGAAAGCTCAAAACTGTTGGGAGAGTGTGAAAAGCCTAAAACTGCTATAGGCTTTCCTATACCGACTGACTATGGATTCTTACAATTTGAAAGGGTAATGCGGAAATCCGTCTGGGTAACTTGATAGGGTGAAGGGGCTAGGAGTGTGGGATCCCCATGAATATTGCGTAAAAATTACTCCGTCAGGCAGTGGCTTTGGATGATTTCGTCGAGGCTTTTTATGACGGCGATCAGGTCCGCCAATCGTAAGGTGACCCGCGGGTCATTGATGACTTTGAGGTCGAGGAATATGGTGGCGAGGACCACGCGGGTGACCGTATTGGCTTGGTAGTGGCGACCTTGCCCGGTGAGTTCGGTGGCTTTGCCCATGAAGCCAAGCCACCATCAGCGCGAGGGTGGCGATGAGCAGTAGGACCTGCAGACGTTCGAGTTGGTAGGTTCGGTGTATTGAGGCTGAGGCCGAAGCGGAAGGATAGGAAGTTCAATACCCTGTCGCAAGGGACACTGTTTCGTCGCACGAGCCGGCCGGGGATTGGGTGGTGCACGCCGGAGCCGGGAGCGCCGTTCGGGGTACCCCGAACGGCATGCGCGGGCTCTTCGGGGACTCCGACGTCGGCATCCGGTGCCTTGGGACGAGTGGGCCGCTACCGTTTGAGAGGAATCGCTTACGCTTACCCGCTTATCCGCCGATCGAACCCGTACTAGGATATAGAGTGTGAAGGATACCCCTGGAGCGGCTGGCAACCTCCTCCTCGTTCATCCTCCGTACGCCAAGCAGGGCTAGCCAAGGCCCTGGCTGTCCGGCTGCGCGACGCTCAAGACGAACGCATCGACTGCGCGCCGATCGAAACGGTCCTCCTCGTTGGGTGGAGCGCGGGCAGTGCGCGATACGTGACCGCCCTCGCTCGCATCGCCAGGGTGATGGTCACATTGTTGGCCTCGACCCTGTCGGCCGCCAGACGTGGCGGGCCCCTGAGCGCACCAGGAGGGATAGTGTGCATCCCGCCCAAAGTGTGTTATCTATCCGACCGTTCCCACCACCGCCGCGCCAGGAGGAACGAGCACGCCAAGTCCAGCCATCCGCTGCCTATCGACGAGGACATCCGGACGCGCGAGTCGTGGAAGGTGTTTCAGATCATGGTGGAGTTCGTCGAGGGCTTCGAGCGCCTGGCCGCGATCCGGCCCTCGGTCAGCAACTTCGGATCGGCGCGCACCAGCCCCGAGCACCCCTCATACCGGCTCGCGGAGACCGCCCGGGCTGTCGGATGCGGGTTTCTCGGTGGTCTCGGGCGGTGGCCCCGGGATCATGGAGGCCGCCAACCACGCAAGGTGATGTTCGTGAAGTACGCCTCGGCCTATGTGGTGTTGCCGGGCGGGTTCGGCATCCTCGACGAGTTGGCCGAGATCCTGACCCTGGTGCAGACGGGCACGAGCCGCCGTATCCCGATCCTTTGGTGCAGGGCGACTTCTGGGACGGCCTCATCCACTGGTTCCGGGCCACCCTGGTGCGCGAGGGTGCCATCGGCGCGTCCGATCTAGAGCTCTTCGAGGTGGTGGACAATCCCCAGAAAGTAGTGGATGCTACTTCCAAATACTACGAGCACCGCGGCTTCGGCCTCTCGGCCGAACAAGAGATCCTCCTGCACCTATGAGCACTTCCTCCGTGGATCGGAAGGCGGCCTGGATACGCCGGGCCACGGCGTTGTTGCTCGCATGGGCGCCGTGCGCGGCCCTGGCGCAAACCGAGACGCCGCAGAACCTCGAGCCTGTGCCGGATGTCCCGCCCCCGCCCGCACGCGTAGAGAGCGGCGAGCCGCTGGAACCCGACGTCCGCATCATACGCAAGAAGGATGCGACCATCGAAGAGTATCGTATCAACGGCAACCTCTACATGATCAAGGTGATCCCTGTGATCGGCCCGCCCTATTACCTGATGGATCAGGATGGCGATGGGCGCATGGAGACCAATATGAGCGAGCTCCGCGAGAACTACGTGGTCCCGCAATGGGTGTTGTTCAGTTGGTAGCGTGAGCGAGGTCCGCGACTACATCCACGCGATCGGGCGGCGCGGCCGCGACGCCTCCCGCACCATGGCGCTGGCACCGACGGCCCGCAAGGACCGGGCGCTCACGTGCATCGCAGAGACCCTGGAGGCACGAGGCGGCGCGATCCTGAAGGCCAATGCCGTCGACCTCGCCGAAGGCACGGGGCTGTCCCCCGCGCTGCGGGACCGTCTGGCCCTCGACGAGGCGCGGATCCGTATCATGGCCGAGGGCCTCCGCCAGGTCGCCGCCCTGCCGGACCCCATCGGCGAGGTCACCGGCCTCCGCTACCAACCCTCGGGGATCCAGGTGGGGCGCATGCAGGTGCCGCTCGGGGTCATCGGGATCATTTACGAGGCACGCCCGGACGTGACCGCGGAAGTGGCGGGGCTTGGTCTGAAATCGGGGAACGCCGTGATCCTGCGCGGCGGCTCCGAGGCCATCCGCTCGAACCGCGCCATCGCCGCGTGCATCCACGCCGGTCTCGGGGCTGCCGAGCTACCACTCGATGCGGTCCAGCTCATCGACACTACCGAGCGCGCGGCGGTGGGTGAGCTCTTGAGCCTGTCCGAGTATGTCGACGTCATCGTGCCGCGCGGCGGCAAGGGGTTGATCGAGCGGGTGAGCCGCGAGGCACGGATCCCGGTCATCAAGCACTTGGACGGCGTGTGCCATGTCTATGTGGACGACCGCGCCGATCTCGACAAGGCCGTCACCATCGCCTACAACGCCAAGACACAACGCTACGCGGTGTGCAATGCCATGGAGTGCCTCCTGGTCGCCGAGGGCGTCGCGGCCTCATTCCTGGGGCGCGTGGGTCCGCTCTACCGGGAGGAGGGGGTCGAGCTGCACGGTTGCGCGGCGACCTGTGGCCTACTCCCCTACGCGGTCCCGGCCACGGCCGAGGACTGGGGCATGGAATACCTGGCACCGATCCTCGCGGTGCGGGTCGTCACCGGGATCGACGAGGCCATGGACCACATCCGCCGCCACGGATCGCGGCACACCGACGCCATCGTCACCGAGGACCTGGGTCGTGCACAGCGCTTCCTGCGCGAGGTCGATTCCAGCTCGGTCATGGTCAATGCCTCGACCCGCTTCGCCGACGGCTTCCAATACGGTCTCGGCGCCGAGGTCGGGATCAGCACCGACAAGCTCCATGCGCGCGGGCCCGTCGGGATCGAGGGCCTCACCTCGCAGAAGTTCATCGTCCTTGGAGATGGTCAGATCCGTACCTGAATACGGCTGGATCGTGCACGCTGCGTCGGGGCGCTCCTCGCGGCGACCCCCGAGCTGAGCGTTTGTCCCCAGGCGCTGGACAATCCCCGGGAAGTCGTGAATGCTAGTTTCGAATGAAACCCGTGGGGATCCTGGGTGGTACTTTCGATCCGGTACACCACGGCCATCTGCGCCTCGCCATCGAGATGGCCGAGGCCCTGGACCTGGCCGAGGTACGGCTCGTCCCGCTCTATCTCCCCCCCCATCGCGAGCCCCCAACCGCCCCGGCGGCCTTGCGCCTGTGTATGCTGGATGCGGCCGTCGCCGACACGCCGCCTCTCACGGTGGATGATCGGGAGTTGCGGCGCGCGCGGGTGTCCTACACGGTCGAGACCCTGGCGGGGTTGAGGGGCGATCTCCCGGGGCGGCCGCTGTGCCTGATCCTCGGGATGGACGCCTTCGCGGGGCTCGAGGGCTGGCAGCGCTGGTGGGAGATCATCGGCCTCGCCCACCTGGCGGTGGCCAAGCGGCCGGGGAGTGCGCTGTCGCCCTCCGGCCCCATCCAAGACGTAATCGATCGCCACGGCGTTACCGATCCCTCGGACCTGCACCACTGGGAGGCCGGGTGTCTCCTCATCCGCGACGTCCCGGCGCTCGACATCTCGGCCTCCGCCATACGCGCGCGCATCGCCGCCGGCCGCAGCCCGCGCCATCTCCTGCCGAATGCGGTCCTCGATCTCATCGAAAGGAACAGCCTCTACCGGGAAACAGCAAAGTGATCAAATCAGAAAACCTCCGTGACGTGGCGCTCGCCGCCCTGGACGAGATCAAGGCTATCGATGTCCGGGTGCTCGACGTGCGCCCCCTCACCGACATCACCGATTTCATGATCATCGCGAGCGGGCGCTCCAACCGCCAGGTGCGCGCACTCGCCGACGAGGTCGTGGCAGAGGCCACCCTGCGGGGCGTGCGGCCGCTCGGGGTCGAGGGCCAGCAGCAGGCCGAATGGGTGCTGGTCGATCTCGGGGATGTGGTGGTGCATGTGATGCAGCCCGCGACCCGCGACTTCTACCAGCTCGAACGGCTGTGGGACGATACCGCGGCGGGCAGCGGACGGGTGCGTGACCCCGTGGAAGATCCCAGGGCCGATCGCGCTGCCCTGGCGGGACCTCGAGGCGCCCGGGGATAGCGCATGTCATGCGTATCTACCTCATCTCCGTGGCGCGGCGCGTCCCGCCCTGGGTGAGGGCCGCCTACGAAGACTACGCAGGGCGCCTGCCCGCACGCTGTGCGTTAGGGCTGATCGAGGTCATGGCAGAGAGGCGCTGGCGCGGCCGGGACACGCAGCGGCCGCTGGAGCGGGAGGGCGAGCGGGTATTGAAGGCCATCCCGCCATCCGCCTGGGTGGTAGCCCTGGACGAGCACGGCGAGCGCTGGGGCACGGCCGAACTGGCGCGACGGCTCGCCGGCTGGCAGCGCCTGGGGCGCGATGTCGCCCTCCTGGTCGGCGGGGCCAACGGGCTCGATCCGCGTTGTCTCGGGCGCGCCGACCAGCGCTGGTCGCTCTCGCCGCTGACCTTGCCCCATGCGCTCGTGCGCGTCATCCTGGCCGAGCAGATCTACCGCGCGCAGAGCCTCCTCGACGGCCATCCCTATCACCGGGTCTGAGCTATCACCCGGCGGACGGATGACCTGTCCGACAGGTCCTTTCCAGTCGGTGAGGGCGACGCGGCTGGCCGGCGAAAAGAAAGACGCATGGGATGCCCGGCATCACATGCGTCGTCAAGCCAAGCTTTCGCGTGCGGTTAGTGCTTCAGCAGCAAGATCCCATCGCGGTCCCGAAGTACGACGGTCGTGGCCACCTGACCGTTGTTATGCACAGGGTCCTGCTTGCCCTTGAAGCGCTTAGCCTGATCCGATCGTCACCGTGCGATCGCCGTTGCCGCGTGGGTTGACGAGCACCATGCCGTTCTGGAAGCGCCGGCGATACACACCGTTCTGCCAGGGCGTGGCCTGCGGGGGATCGATGGCATTCCCCAACCAACTGGTGTTTTTGGTGCCGGCGATGTCGAATTCGTCGAACCAAATCATCTCGGTCTCGTAGATACTCCCGCTGGTCCCATCCGAGAAATCGAAATAGCCATCGTCCATCAGTGTGGACGCGAACCCATACCGGAAGGCCTTGTAGTCTGACGGCTTGCCCTTCATGCCGAAGACCACGAGCTTCGGGCCCTTCACCAGGCCCATGACCTTGTGATAGGCGCCCATCATCCGCGACCAACTGCCCCATCCGTTGAAATTTCCATTCAGGTCGACCCCCTCATTGGACCACGTCTCGCCGATGTAGCGCTCCAACAGCCCCCCATCGAGCTGGCCCTTGAACTCCGGGACCGTGGCCTCGGGACGCCCCCCAGTCGCCGATGTTTCCGGCCACGAGCTTTCCGGGCATCAAGGCCCTAATCTGATTGAGGTGTTCCATCATGCCCGTGCGGAACGCGGGATAGACCGCCGTGTTCTTCTGGCTATCCGTGGAGCCGTCCCGGTTCCAGTCCCCGTTCACGCGCGGCTTCCAGAAAACATTGTCCGTGAATGTCCCGTCCAGCTCCGGGATCTGGGTCCACATTTGTTTATGGACGTACTTTGCAAACCAGGTGTTCCAGCGGTCACCGTTCGCGTCCTTGGGAGCGGAGCTCGTGAAGTTGGTCGTCGAAACGGCGTTATCGGGACCGACCTTGGTCCCGCCGCCTCCGTTTCGGTACAGCCACCAGTGTTCGGCATCGAGCTTGTCCCGCAAGAGCTTCAATCCCGAGTACGTGTTGTGGATCGTCTCCTGAATGACGTAATCAAGGATCACGATGTTGGGGTTCTTGGCCTTGATCGCCTTGACCGCATCGCGCATCTTTGTGACCGATCCCCAGTTCGGGAAGAAATCGATAAGGACGTAATCCAGCTTCGCAAGCCGGGCCTGCGCGGAAGGGTCGTCGTAAGCGTGCGGAGCGCTGAACTTAGTGCCGCCAAGGCGCGGGAAGGTGGTTTTTACAGTGTAGGCCAGCGCATCCGTGTGCCCTATGAGTAACGACAGCGCCGACACCGTGAGCAACCGGGAAAGTGGCGGCGCGAAGCTACGACAGGTATGGATTTCCATTCTAGCTAGCTATCTCCGAGTTGGAGTTGACCCCGTTTCGTGGACACTTCACCTTTTGGGAAGGAGGAGTCCACGATGTCGAAACGAAGAAGTGCATATCCGCCGGAGTTCCGGCGACAGATGGTCGAGTTGGTCCGGTCAGGCCGCA